>NZ_JBTYKD010000048.1:0-26868 GCF_054880495.1 Nostoc sp. | reverse complement strand
TAAAGGATTGTTCCGGAAAGAGTCAGGATAAGTCGTGATTTTTGAAGCCAGTTTTAAGTAATTTGGGAGAGCGATTTAGATGCGTTTACCCTGATTGCTTCTGCTGTTTTAGATGAATAACAAGCATTCAGTAATACACATTTCACAGAATCAGTGTGCAGCTTGAACAATGATGCTAATCCCGTAGGAGATACTGGTTTGTGGTTTCCTCCATCGTCTTCCAAGAGCAAACTGCCATCCTCCAAGCCATGTCCACAAAAATGAACAATAGAGGGACGTTCCTCTGCAATTGCTCTACGGATATCTTGGGTGCGTACAGCAGTCCTAATTTTAATCTCAAATAAATTCCCTTTTACTGCACGTCGTATAGCTTCCTCTATCTCCCGAATTTCTCTATCCAAACGCAATCTGTCGGGTAGTGCTGCCAAAATCAAAATTTTCTCCATTACCTAAGCTTTCCCCGCTTGAGTTGATTTCATTTAACTGAATGTCTCATTTATGATTACTTTTTGATTGAGTAGGGATAAATCGCTATAATCAAAATTTTATAAATCACCCCAATCAAAATTCAGGAACCGTCGAGCATTCAGCTTGGTATATTTTTCAGTATGTTTGATATCGCGGTGTCCCAAAAAATCTTGAATTTCTCTAGTGTTATAACCCTGATTCACCAGATAGTACCCGCAGGCATGGCGCATCATGTGACAGTGAACTTTGATATGATATCAAGCCCAGCCTGTGCTGCCAGTCGCCCAAGCAGCTTTCGCACCGCATCAGTAGACATCACCTCACCGCGTTCGGAAACGAAAATGTATTTGCTCTCAGGCAACATCTCTCTAAGTTCTTTGAGCAAAACTAATTCATCATCTCTCAAGGGATACACCCCTGAATCGCTGCCCTTTTCCCTGGTGATGAAAATCGGGGTATGAGTAGCATTCACGCAGAAAACCGGGTTAAGAGATATTACATAAGCAATACAAGCATTTTTAGAAGCTGAAACCCTTATTTTATCGTTGAGTAGTGACTCGACGATGAGCAGAGCGTCAATGACCTTGGTTATCAGGAGAATCTTTATCTAATAAGGCTTTTGAGCTTAACTCGGTTTTCTGTTCCGATGATATTCATACCCCGGAATAGGGAATAGAGAATTGGGAATAGCAGCAACTTAATTCTCTTCCCCATTCCCCATGCCCCTCAGGAGTGCTGAGTTAGGAGTTATTTTTCTCCCTCATCCCCCTCATCCCCCTCATCTCCCCATACTTCGACTTCGCTCAGTACAAGTTCCCCATTCCCTGATTACTGATATCCCTGCCAAGGAGTGACTTCCAGCGTACCGCTAGGCTTGAATATCATTTCAAAGTGGGCGAGAGGTTCTTTATTGTTGGGGGCTGCTACATTGGAACCGTAGATAGCGTTGAACATCTTCGGAAGCGGTGTTTCTCGGAAATAGTCAAAGGCGACTTGGTTGAGTGGTTCATAGTCAGCAATTACACCATCTTTGTTAACCGCTACCCGATATTTTAAATCTCGCGTAAAGGTGGGGGTGCCACTCCAGGTTTTGCGAACTGCATTATAAAGCTTTTGGTTTAAACCTTTGACTATATTAGAGTCAGTAATTTTTGCGCCGAGTACCTGTGGTGTACTAGCATATCCCCGCCAAGGGCTAACTTCTAGTACACCTTGTGTATTAAACACGACTCGGAATTGGGCGATCGGTTCATTGGAAATGGGAGCGCGGTTAGCAGGATTGTAAAGTAGGTTAGGCAGAGGAGTTTGCCCTACTCTTAGATTTGCCTCTTTATTCAACGCTTTATAACCAACGATCGCTCCATCCGCAGCTACACCCAAACGATAAATTAATTCCTCGTTCAATCCTGAGCGATTAGTCCAAGCTGGATGAATTTGGTTGTATACTTGGCGATTCAATGCACGTAACTGGGATGGATCGGTAATTTCTGGAACTGTATTTAAAAGTGCTTCTAAATCTTTAACTGCTGGCTTTGTACTAGCTGTGGGTGTTGCAGCAGTGATCGGAGTTGCAGCAGCAATCGGAGTTGCATCTGCTGATGCTAGAGGCGTGAGGCTTTTTGTTGTAGAGCTACTTTGATCATCTGGTTTAGGCTGAGGTGGACGCATTTGGGGAGGTGGAATCAAGTTAAAAGCGATCGCTGCTACTGCTAAAGTTGATACTCCCACAGCCGCAGGAACGGCTTGTCTGATCAAAGCTTGACTAGCACCGCCATAGCGTCTGGTAACTGGTTGTAGTTCTAAAGAAAGTTCTGGTAAAGTTTGGCTATCAGCAAAAAACTGATCGACTGCTTCCACTAAATCAAACAACTGCACCGTATTCAAATCTATTTCAATCGGCGGACGTTTGGAATTTTTAGAGTGAGACTCGAACCCCTCTGGAGTACCTTCTGAATGTATAATTAACCTGTGTCGGTTGCTGTCAACTTTCTGAAACTCTACTAGCTCCGATTCCTGGTTGTGTGCTTGCGGATTGGGTACACTACTTAAAAATTCTTGGGCGTAACCACTAACAGCCCTCACCAAACTTTCAAAAAATTCCCGCCCTCCGGTTAGGGGTTGATTGTAACCAGATAAATAGCATTCTGCATTTACCAATATTGATAATTCCGGGCGCATTTCCTGGAACTGTGCAGCCCTAGTGACATCACTTAACCCTTCTAAAAGCAGTGTACAATTAGGTAGACTGTACTTACGTTGAATATTCATTCCACTTCACCGTCAAATAAACTAATCCAGAACCTCTGCATTCCAGCTGTACCCGTACAAAATAGTAATTGTCCTAACAAATTTATTGCTAGCTCATCTAATTTTTCATCAGAACTTAATGCCAGTAAACCAGAACGTCGAGTATTCATCCGGCTTTTAAAATGCGCTCTAAACCGCTCTAAATAATTAGATAGGCGCAAATTCTGTTCTAATGGAATCTGCTTTTCTTCCATTTGTTGACAGATCATTAGTAACTGGCGGATGACAACAGTTAAACGCCGCGCCATGTAGCAAGCAATGACCACCAGAGCTTTTGCTTCCATAATAGTTAAGGGACGGCGCATGTGCGCTCTTCGTAGCGGGTTAGAGCTACGCATCCGCCATAAATTCACCCTGTCTTTCACAATTCCTTTCAGATCCAATTCTTGAGCAAAAGCCAGGATTGCTTCCGAACCACCAAGCTCTAAAGCTTCAATTGCCAGTAAAATTAGGTCAATTTGCAACCGCGTTCTTCGAGGACACGTCTTGGAAGCGATCGCCGGATCTGGTAAAGTGTCCAGAATCGTCGGCAGTGAATCTTGGGTTGGACTGTTGAACGGCGTTAAACTTGCTGAGACATTCATTCTATAAATACCTTGTGCGGTTCCAACAGATTAGATAAAACAAATTTCAGATCGGTAGTGAGTAGCCAAGACTTGAACATTAGACTTGTAGCAGTAGCATGACTACCTGACATATACATTAGTTAACTCTTTCTACTCAAAGATTTCCCTATATTGAAATCAAAGTTTTAAAACATCAGTTAATTCACCTCATTTATTAGTGCAATACCTTTTCTAGCTTGGTTTAGATTCTAATTATCGTCAATGAAGGGCGAAGCTTCAGCCTCGACTCCCAGCGTATGACATTATAGTGTACGATTTTTCAGGTATCTGAAATTGGGCATTGGGCACTTGTACTGAGCGAAGTCGTTGGTGCAGCCTCTCGTAGAGAAGTATTGGGCATTGCTTATTAATTGATCTCCCTCATCTCCCCCATCTCCCCCATCTCCCTTATTCCCCATGCACTTTTTTATGGATTTGAAGTCTCTCGTTCGTGACATCCCAGATTTCCCCAAACCCGGAATTTTATTTCGGGATATTACTACACTGCTGCGCGATCCAGAGGGACTGCGCTATACTATTGACTTTTTAACACAAAAATGCAACGAAGCTGAAATAACGACGGATTATGTCATCGGTATAGAGTCGAGGGGATTCATTTTTGGCTCACCTCTGGCTTATAAATTAGGAGTTGGTTTTATTCCCGTCCGCAAAAAAGGTAAGTTACCAGCAGAGGTTCATTCAATTGAGTATCAACTAGAATATGGTACAGACTGCCTGGAAGTACATCAAGACGCTTTACCCCAAGGTAGCCGAGTTTTGATTGTGGACGATTTGATTGCCACGGGTGGAACTGCCAGTGCAACAGCAAAGTTGGTGCAGAAAATTGGCTGCGAACTGGTGGGGTTTGGGTTTATTATCGAGCTACGGGATTTACAAGGGCGAAAATATTTGCCGGACGTGCCGATTATCTCTCTAATTGAATATTAGTCATTGGTCATTAGACAAAGGATAAAGGACAAATGACATCTACGAGAATTTCTTTGGAGACAGGTCGGGATTGGCTAATCAGGCTAGTCACGAGCGAAACTTTTGTTTATGTCGCAAAGCGGCTATTGCAGGCACTACTGACTTTGTTTTTGGCGGCAGCGTTGTCGTTTTTCATTATTCAACTCGCTCCCGGTGATTATGTAGATACGCTGCGGCAAAACCCGAAGATATCTCCAGAAAGAATTGCGGAAATTAAGCGGCAGTTTGGTTTAGATAAGTCTTGGCCAGAGCAATTTTGGCTGTGGCTATGGCGAATCTTCACAAAAGGGGATTTTGGCACGAGTTTTATTTATCAACGTTCAGTGGCATCGCTTTTGTGGGAACGGGTACCAGCGACTTTGCTATTAGCGATCGCATCTTTAATTGTCACATGGGCGATCGCTATCCCTCTAGGAATCTTTGCTGCTGTTAACCAAAATAAGCTAGCAGACAGAATTTTACAGGTAATTAGCTACGCCGGACAAGGCTTTCCCACTTTCATCACTGCCTTAGCACTGCTAGTTTTTGCCCAAATCACCTCGCCCTTATTCCCAGTGGGTAGCATGACTAGCATCAATCACTCAGAACTGTCGTGGTTTGGCAGATTACTAGATATCGGTTGGCACATGATTTTACCGACGATCGCCCTCTCAATTACAAGTTTTGCTGGTTTACAACGGATCACTCGCGGCGAATTATTGGATGTGCTGCGTCAAGATTACATCCAGACGGCTCGTGCCAAAGGTTTGCCAGAAAACCGCGTCATCTACGTTCATGCACTCCGCAACGCCATAAATCCCTTGATTACCTTATTGGGTTTTGAATTAGCTGGTTTATTAAACGGTGCCTTCATTGCGGAATTTTTCTTCAACTGGCCCGGTTTAGGGAGGTTGACTCTACAGGCTTTACAAGCTCAAGATTTATATTTGTTAATGGCAAGCTTGGTAATGGGCGCAGTGCTGCTGATTGCTGGTAATTTAATTGCGGACTTAATGTTAAAAGCAGCCGATCCACGCATTCGCCTAGAAAATCTCAATTAGTCATTTGTCATTAGTCATTTGTCATTGGTTTAACCTCATCTCCCTCACTCCCACCATCCTCATTTCCATGCTGTCCGAAGTCTATTACTTGGTGCGCTCTAAAACTGACGGTAATTATCTCATAGCTCGTCCTGATGCCGAAACATCAGGTTATTTATTGCTGTTTCAGGAAAACTTTGATGCCCTTAGCTATCTCAACACCCATGCGGCAGAAGTGGCAAACCGTTTTGCTGTGGAATCTATTGCGCGTACACAGTTAGGAAACTTGCTCAAACGCTGGGGTTTTAGCGGTGTGGGTATTGTGACTGACCCCTTATTGCCCAAAGTTGAGTTTTTACAGCACAGTTAAGCTGTACTTCGTCAGAGTTATGTTTTGTCTGAGAAGGAAAATCGGGAGATGCTACTGAAAAGCGATCGCGTGCTAATTTGTTAGGTAAATAATTGTGCGCTCGCACAAGTAAAATCAGGCAATATCGGTGAACTCAATTCATCACCATTGAACAGCGTAGCAACTAACTTTAAACTCACTTGTTCACGTCGATAGACTTCCACCTGTTGCTTGCGCCAATCCACAATCCAATATTCTCTGACACCTCTTGCTGAGTAAAGCTTTAGTTTAAATTCCCTGTCCCGCTTTTCATTTTCACTACCAGCAGATAGCACCTCTACAACCAGTTCTGGCGCACCAGTCAAATGCCCTGCCTCGTCTAAAAGTAGGGGCAATCTCTCATTGCTAGCCCAAACAACATCAGGAATCACATTATCATTATCGCCAAAAATTATGCCTGGAGCAGGTACGACCTGTCCCAAAGAAGTAGCTTGTGACCAAGTATCCAATGGAGCAATAATTCTGGCACAAGTTTTTTGATGATTCCAGTGAGGCGCTCTGGTAAAAAACAATTCTCCGTCGATAATTTCATAGCGGTTCCCGTTATCTGGAAACAATTCTAAGTCGGCGGTAGTCCAGCGCACTCTCTCAGTTGTCGGCTGGTTCATAAATCATCTCTATTAGAGTATTTACCTATTTTAGCCTGAGTGGAAATGGGACATTAGTTAATAGTGAGGAGTGAGGAATGAGGAATTAGGAGTTATTATTCACTCTATGCTCCCCTCATTCCCCAGTCCCTAGTTCCTAGAACAGTACGGCGTAAATAAGCCACCCATTTTTAATGGCTGAAACCCTTGCTAAAACGTAATTACGAATTACGAATTATGCAAAGCGGTACTAGCCCCCTACACCACTATCTTTTCTAAGATCAGCTTAGAACGCTTCACTTGCTGAGGAATTTCTACGGGATAATCTCCAGTGAAGCAGGCAGAGCAGAAACTATTGGTGTCTTCTCGTGTCGCTTCTAGCATTCCCTTCCAACTCAGATAGGCGAGGCTGTCTACTTCCAGTTGCTTGGCAATTTCCGCTACTGACTTGGTAGCAGCAATTAGCTGATCCTGAGAATCGGTATCGATGCCATAGAAGCAGGGATGAGTTACAGGCGGAGAAGAAATTCGCATATGTACTTCTACTGCACCAGCCTCACGCAAGGTTTTAACCAGTTTACGGCTAGTAGTACCCCGTACAATCGAGTCGTCTACGATGATCACTCGTTTACCCGCCAGCACATCTTTAAGGGGGTTGAGTTTCATGCGGAGACCTGACTCGCGCATCGCTTGGGTTGGTTGAATGAAAGTTCGCCCAACGTAGCGATTTTTAATCAGTCCTTCAGCGTAGGAGACACCAGACGCTTGGGAAAATCCGATCGCAGCAGGTATACCAGAATCAGGAACACCAAAGACAATATCGGCATCTACAGGAGATTCTTGAGCTAATTGCCGCCCTAACCGCATTCGGTAGCTGTACAAACTCTCGTTGTGCATGACGCTATCAGGGCGGGCAAAATAAATCATCTCAAAGATACACAATTTCCGCTCGGACTTTTGACTCCAATGATAGGAAGCTAAACCTTCTTCAGTAATCCAAACTAATTCCCCTGGTTCTACGTCTCGCAGGTATTCGGCTCCAATGATGTCTAAACCACAAGTCTCCGAAGACAAAACGTAACGGATTAGATTACCAGCCAAAGTGCCAATTACTAGGGGGCGAATCCCATTGGGGTCACGGACACCCATGACACCACTGGGAGTGCCAATAACTAAACTAAAGGCTCCTTGGCAACGGTGAAATGCCTGAATAGCACCTTCTGGCCAATCTTCGCCAGCATTGACGGCTTCTGCGATCGCAAAAGCGATCATTTCTGAGTCTGTTGTTGTGACTAAGTTACATTTATTCTCAAGCAACTCTTGACGTAGTTGCACTGTATTGACTAAATTACCGTTATGCGCCAAAGCTAATGAACCTAAGCGAGTTTCCACTACTGCGGGTTGGGCATTAACTTTGCGGCTAGAACCTGTGGTGGAATAACGAGTGTGACCAACAGCAAGGCTACCGGGCAATTGATCCAAGATGGATTCATTGAAAACTTGAGACACCAAGCCCATATCTTTGTGGAGATGTACTTGTGTTCCCTCAAAGGTGGCAATACCAGCTGATTCTTGACCCCGATGCTGGAGGGCATACAATCCAAAGTAGGTCAGTTTAGCAACGTTTTCTTCTGGGGCGTAGATGCCAAAAACACCACAAGCTTCTTCTGGCTTGTCAGACTGATTTTCATGACTATTGATTGGGTTGTTGGTCTGATCGGGGTATTCATCCGAAGTGACAGAATGAATAGAAATCATGCTAGCTTTGCTCCTGGTGGGGGGGTCAATCAATTTTGGATTTTAGATTAACGATAGCGGAGCGTTAGCGAGTCCGCGAGCGTCTTTTGGATTGATCGTCGCACCATAGTAGGGATGCGGCTTGGGATTTGAGAGTGGCTATTTGAGATTTGTTTCGCCCACTAGGAGCAAAACATGAACCAGAAGCAACGCCCTCAATCCAGAATCTAAAATTCAAAATCTCAAATCGGCAGTCAAGTCACTGGGATTATGTGGATAGATGGTGGTAGAGTTCTTAACAAATCTTTAACCATCTATTAAAACAGTACCGTAATTATGCTCAGAGACGCTAATAAAAGAGTTAGGAGTTAGGAGTTATGCTTTTGATTGCTAACTCCTTACTTTCAACTCCTAACTTCTTTGGCGGTAGTAGTGGGGATGGCGAGACGCCTGGCGATCGCATGGGAATAGCGATCGTTTATATCTTTGATACTAACTTTGATTAAGGCTTGGTTATCAGTGGTGAAAACCCCCAAATCCGTCTCAAAATTAGCAACAGTACCTAGTTTTTGCCACTCTTGACCGAGATGTTCCTGTAAATATGATTCCCAAATTTCTTGTTGTGCTGATGCTACAGAAACTAAAATTCTGGCACCACCTTCGCCAAATAGCACCTCATCGAGGCGAGGCAGTGCGGTCTTCTCCCAAGGGGAGATGCCAAGGGCGATGGGGTCTCCCCAAGTAGAGCAACTGCCTTGGTTTAACTGCGTTGGTGCTATTTCTAAGTTGATTTCGGCACCAAGGTTGCCAGCAATACAACATTCAGCTATTGCGATCGCCACTCCTCCCTCAGCACTATCATGGGCTGAACGTACCCAACCATTACGAATTCCTTCACGACAAACTTTCTGGACACGGCGTTCTAAGTCAAAATCTACCCGTGGCGGTTTTCCGGCAACAGTACTGTGGATAGTGGCTAAATACTCAGATGCTCCCAAACTGATTTTGGATGCCAGAGGCAATCCCAATAAGTAAATTACATCGCCGGATGCTTGCCAACCTTGACCACAAATTTTGGTTATATCGGGAATCAAGCCCACCATACCCACAACAGGAGTGGGATAAATGGGTTGTGGGATGCCTTCGGAATCGAGGGTTTCATTGTATAAAGAAACATTTCCGCCTGTGACTGGTGTCGCCAATTCTCGGCAACCTTCCGCCAAACCGCGACAAGCTTCTGCCAATTGCCAGTAACCAATCGGTTTTTCTGGCGAGCCAAAATTCAGATTATCTGTCACCGCCAGAGGTTCTGCACCCACACAGCTAAGATTGCGTGCAGCTTCTGCCACCACTGCCTTAGCTCCTTCGTAGGGGTCAAGATAAACATAACGAGGATTGCAATCTACCGTCGCCGCAACTCCTGATTTTAAATTTTGGACTTCGGCTACGGTTCCGTCGAGCGACTTGTGCTGAGCGCAGTCGAAGTAAGTCGAGATGCTCAGTCCAACCATTTTAGATTTTAGACTTTCCTGCGGAACGCTACGCGTAGCTTGCAACTCCTGCGGAGTACGGCTTGGCTCAGTCGAACGATTGGGGATTTGTTCTAGGGGGCGCAAACGGATAACAGCTGCATCTGCACCACCTGGGAGTATTACTGTATTATTTTGTACTTGATGGTCATACTGACGATATACCCAGTTTTTAGAAGCGATCGTGGGTGTATCGAGCAAAGTTAAGAGAATATCATTCCAGCTTTGCAGCCCTCCTTGGAGTTCTATACCAGCAGTTGTGCAATCAGGTAAGGAATCAGCAGTCCATTCCCAAGCTTGACGTGCATATTCTGGGGGTTCTGTCAACAACTCCCGATGATATAGTGGGGTATTTTCCGCCAAAGCTTCAGCCGGAATTTCTGCTGCTACTTCACCCTGGAAGAAAATCCGCACGATCGGTTCAGCGATGACTGTACCAGCAACAACGGCTTGAAGTCCCCAACGCTGAAAAATATCGATTAACTCTTGCTCACGCCCCTTGTGGGCAACGAACAGCATTCGTTCTTGAGATTCCGAAAGCAGATATTCATACGGAACCATCCCCGTTTCTCTGACGGGAATCTTATCTAAATCTAGTTCAATTCCCACACCGCCTTTTGCCGCCATCTCTGAGGTAGAACAGGTGATCCCCGCCGCTCCCATATCTTGGGCGGCGACAACTGCACCTGTCTTAAACGCCTCCAGACAAGCTTCAATTAACGACTTTTCCAAAAATGGATCGCCCACTTGCACAGCAGGGCGGTTATCGATTGACTCATCGCTTAATTCTGCACTAGCAAAACTCGCGCCTCCCATACCATCGCGCCCAGTGGTGGAACCAACATAAAGCACGGGATTGCCTAAGCCAGATGCTCCAGATTTGACGATTTCTGCTGTTTCCATCAACCCTAGTGCCATCACGTTCACCAGAGGATTACCAGAGTAAGCAGAGTCAAAGTAAACTTCGCCGCCAACGGTGGGGACTCCAACGCAATTACCATAATGTGAAATTCCTGCCACTACGCCTTGGAACAGCCTTTGAGTTTTGGCATCTTCTAGGGAACCGAAGCGCAGGGAATTTAATAAAGCAATGGGACGCGCACCCATTGTAAAGATATCTCTGAGAATGCCTCCTACTCCCGTTGCGGCTCCCTGAAAGGGTTCGACTGCTGAGGGGTGGTTATGGGATTCAATCTTAAAAGCTAATTGGAATCCGTCACCCAAGTCTACAACACCAGCATTTTCACCAGGTCCTACGAGGATGCGATCGCCTGTCGTGGGAAACTGTTTTAATAGCGGTCGTGAATTTTTGTAACAGCAATGCTCTGACCACATCACCCCAAACATTCCCAGTTCGGCTTTGTTAGGATGACGCCCTAACCTACGGACAATTTCTTCATATTCTTCTGGCTTTAAACCTTCTGCGGCGATTTCTTCACCGGAAAAGGCTGGTTTTGAGGTTGCAGTCATGGAAGTAATGCACTCTGGGGGGACAGAGCATTATTCTATCGATTTCTTAGTCACTCTCGAAATAAGCTTATTGAGGGGATTACGCCTAGAGGGTTACATTTTTCTAGTGCTAAAGTGATCGTATCTTCAAGCTTCCTATTTGATCATGAACACCATTACCATCAAAATTCCCGATGAGCGTTTGTTGAAGCTGCAAGAAACCGCCAGTAACCTTGGCGTATCAATAGAAGAATTAGTGCTAATGGGTATTGAAGAAGTACTAAATAAACCAAACGTATCTTTCAAAGGTGCGATGAATTACGTACTCCAGAAAAACACTGAACTTTACAAGCGGTTGGCGTGATGCGCTATCTCACCCTAGAAGAGGTGTTGGAACTCTATCATCATATAGTTGAGCAGTCAGGTGGATCGGCAGGTATTTCCAATATGGGTGGATTGGAATCAGCGATCGCTCAACCACAAATGACATTTGCTGGTGAGGAACTTTACCCTACAATAGTTGAAAAAGCTTCTGCCCTTGGTTTTTCCCTAATTAAAAATCATCCTTTCATCGATGGTAATAAACGCATTGGTCACGCGGCGATGGAAGTATTTCTAGTGTTGAATGCTTTTGAGATTAACGCAGCACTGGATGAACAAGAGCAGGTAATTTTACAAGTTGCATCTGGTGAGTTAGGACGAGACGAATTTACCGAATGGCTTCGGAATCAGATAGTACCAAAGCCAGATTTTCTATAATTCATGTGAAAATAGGTTTGTGTTTAAGCCATGCCTACGGTGGTAACAGAGCTTGCCGTTGGCGTAGCCTCTCGTAGAGAAGTGCGGCAAGCTACGCACTTATACTTTCGTATAAATTGAAGCGCGATGTTTCCAGATAACTTCCCTACGTAATCTCAGTGCAATTCCTGACACCATAACTTACAGATATCTACTGCAACTTAGAAATTATTCTAGTATATACAGTTTAGCTATAACAATAAAGTGACGAGAATCACACGTATGTATGATTAGGATCATCTCGCTGCGATCGCTAACTAGGGATAATTAATGATAACTGAACTCTAGCCGAGTCATTAATAGGGAACACACTTAATTGCCGACAGCCTTAATCAAGGACTGTCGGTTTTTTGTATCTACGTGTGATTTGTCAATAAAATTTCCCCACAACTGGTTGATAACTTGACAGAGATTTTGCCACAGCCACTACCAAATGTGGGGAAGGTATGATCAAATTGGGGATCTTATGCCTATTGAGCGCTAATATCTTGCACTGATTCTAGTAGATCGGAAGTATACTCCTAGAAGCACCACACACTTTGTATTAAGACATCGCTTGAATGATGTAATCAAAGTAGGGTGCTGCTTGGGCAGCGTCTTCTGCACTCAGTAAGCTAAGGGAGGCTGTTTTCAGCGAATTCATCGCTTCTACCATTCCAGTTACGGGAACGCCCAATGAATTGTACATTTCCCGCACACCAATCAAACCGATTTTTTCAATTGGCTCTTTGTCGCCGGCAAGCACGCCATAAGTAATTAGACGTAAGTACCAGCCAAAATCACGGATACATAGAGAGCGTTGACGTTCCCCGTAAGCATTACCTCCGGGGGAGATAAAGTCAGGACGCTTTTGCCAAAGTTGTTTGGTTGCTTCCTGAACTATCTTTTTTTCGTTTTCGGCTAAGGTAGCCGCAATCCGCGTCCGTTGTACACCGGTTTGCAAAAAGTCTTTGATGTTTTCAAGTTCGCCACTGCTGGGATAACGCAGTTCGTCGTCGGCTTGGAGAATAACTTGGCTAATTACAGTCATGATGATTGAAATCACCTGAAATATTATTTATCTGTTAGTTTAACGAGTCGGAGGTACACAAGTGAAGAGATAGGAGCTACTTATGTATTGAATTTATCTGTTTGGGGGGAGTGGGGAAGATGGGGGCGATGAGGGGGACGAGGCAGACAAGGGAGACAAGGGGAATGACCCATGCCCCATGCCCCATGCCCCATGCCCCATGCCTCATGCCCAATGACCAATGACTAATGACCAATGACTAATGACCAATGACTAAAATAATTTGGCAACAGGGTGAATTAATTGAAGTGACGATCGCTAATCTGAGTGATACAGGTGATGGTGTGGGACGCGCTGATGACCGTGTAGTGTTTGTCCCGGATGCTGTACCAGGGGATCGCGCGATCGTCCGCTTGGTACATGTTAAACCCAAATACGCCCACGGTAAGCTCCAGGAGATATTGTCACGATCCCCCCACCGGATTAGACCTAGTTGTATTGTCGCTGACAAGTGCGGTGGTTGCCAGTGGCAGCATATTGATTATAATAACCAGCTAGCAGCAAAGCAAAATCAAGTTATCCAAGCTTTGGAACGCATTGGCGGTTTTCTTCAACCACCAGTTGATCCGGTACTAGTTGCCCCTTTTGCTTTAAACTACCGTAACAAATCTACATATCCTCTAGGCACATCGGCAACGGGACAGGTACAAGCTGGATACTACCAAAAAGGTAGCCACCAATTAATTAACTTAAATCAATGTCCAGTCCAAGACTCACGATTAAATCCTTTATTAGCCGAAGTTAAGCAGGATATTCAACAACGGGGTTGGCAAATTTACGACGAACAGCGTCACCAAGGGAAAATTCGCCATCTTGGTTTACGCATTGGGCGACACACTGGGGAAATCTTGCTGACTTTGGTGGTGAAGGACTGGAATTTATCAGGAATTGAAACTCAAGCCCAGGAATGGTTAAAGCGCTATCCGCAGTTAGTGGGAGTGTCGCTCAATCGTAATAGCGATCGCACAAATGCTATCTTTGGATCAGAAACCCGTTGCATCGCTGGAGTACCATACCTGCGTGAAAATTTTGCTGGACTGGAATTTCAAGTGCGCCCAGATACATTTTTCCAAGTGTATACAGAAACAGCAGAGGCACTATTGCAGGTAATTCAATCAGAACTCAATCTTCAAGGGCATGAGTTGCTAGTTGATGCCTACTGTGGTATTGGGACTTTAACTTTACCCCTCGCGAAAAAAGTACGTATTGCCACAGGATTAGAAGTGCAACCAGCAGCAGTAGACCAAGCTATTTTGAATGCCCACCGCAACGGAATTGATAATGTCACATTCCAAGTTGGGGCAGTAGAAAAATTGCTCCCAAAAATGGGCACAGTACCAGATGTAGTAATACTCGATCCGCCACGTAAAGGGTGCGATCGCGCGGTCATCGACACTTTACGGCAATTGAAACCATATAGGATCGTTTACGTCAGCTGTAAAGTAGCTACCCTCGCCCGTGACCTGAAATTGCTTTGTCAAGATGAGCAATATACCATCACACGGGTACAACCTGCTGATTTTTTTCCTCAAACTGCTCATGTTGAAGCTGCCGCCTTTCTTGTGCTATCAGATTTGAACAAGGGTAGTAATTCCTTTAACAAAACTGAAATTTGAAATTTTTAGTCTAGTGCATACTAAAGATGCTAAAATTAAATTAAGCTAAAAATAGAAATTCATTTTGTTTAAAGAAATTCAAGTTGCATAGGCTCTTAAAAATGTGAAATTGGATTGTGTAAATTCCAGATCGGCAATTAACTAGAGTATGCCAATACTCTATTAAATTACTAGCATCTTTTTAAGTTGCTGACTTCACTATCAAACTTATTGCAGCCGCTATATATCTAAACAATCCCAACTCATAGATAAAGCCAATGCTCTGCTCCCTAGCATTTTCAAAATTTAGTTTTAAAGACGCAAGTTTGAAGGCAGCATGACCACCTCAAGTTTTATCAGGGTGCCTGTAATAGCAAACTGATGTCTAGCTAACTGAAAGCTATGGGGTTTCTCTTGTGATTACTATTTCACTCCGTCCAGTTGGACGCTATTGGGGCACTATTAGTTTTGCCTCAACCCTCTATCTTTGTCCAATATTAGATTTACTGTTGGCAGAAATTCCAGCAAAGTTACAAGCCGAATTGCGGCTAGGACTTCAAGAAGCCCTAGTAAACGCCGCTAAACATGGCAACAATCTTGATCCAAGTAAAACTGTTGTAGTGCGTTTTTCCTTAATAGATAATCAATATTGGTGGATCATATCAGATCAGGGTAGCGGCTTTACTCCTTCATCTAGTAGTGATGAAGAGTCAACAGACTATCTCCCACCAGATGAGGCAGAAAGCGGTCGTGGTTTGTGTCTTCTCTATCAAATTTTTGATCAGGTGCAGTGGAACCGCAAAGGCACAGAATTGAGGCTTTGTAAACAAATGGAAAATCGCCGGGGATTATCTCTGCGGCGATAAGGTATTTAGGAGTTAGGAGTAGAGACGCGATTAATCGCGTCTCTACTCCTAACTTTTTCCATGACTCGGACAGGGAGGGGCAGAAATAGACCTATCTAACCAACCTACTGCTTGTTCTAATCTAGCTTGAGCTTCTTGGGGCTGATTCTTTAAAAGATACACAATAGCTGCTGCCACTTGTTCATTAGCGCGGGAATTGCGGTTAGACTTGAGGCGATGCCAATCGTTAGGGGAGATACTCAGCCTTTCCATGAGGACTTGAGCTATTTCCAAAGTACTAAGTTCATTCAGTTGACTGGTTTTCGGCAGCTGGGTAGATTGAGACATGACTATTGGCACATTTGCATTTACTTCTACTTTACTACTTGTAAATGAAGCCGCCAAAACAATCGCAAACGCCAGGGGAAACTCCAGAAGCAGATTTTGAACAAGAACTGGAAGAAGTGGAGCGATCGCTCCTGTCCTTAAAAGAACGTTATGATCAAGTGCAACGCGATCGCCAACAACAGGCACAATGGCAACAGCGCCGGGATCAACTGAAGCACAATAAATCTCAGACACCAGATATCAAAGCAGAGTTATGGCAAATTCAACAGCAGTTGGAAATGCTAGAACTAAACTTAGAAAGCCAGTTATTTTCTTGGCGTAGCTTCAAAAAACCTTTCTGGCAAGCCGTCCGCTTTGGCGGAATGGGCGTTATCATCGGCTGGATATTAAAGTCTTGTGCTGAATAATCCCAATTTGGGATTTTAGATTGAGTTAACTCGTTAAGATTCTTTAATATCTCTACTCCCTACGTTGACGAAATATAAATTGCATAATATGGTAAATCGACGGATTGCAGAAATATTGCGAAGTGGCCAACCTGACGAGTCCCTCCAAGTTCAAGGCTGGGTGCGGACGAAACGCGATTCCAAAGGGTTTGCTTTTATTGAAGTCAATGACGGCTCATCACTAGCTAATTTGCAAGTCGTGATTAATCAGGATTTGCCAGACTATGAAGCTATCTTGAAAAAATTGAATACGGGTGCTGCTGTCGAAGTGACAGGGGTATTAGTGGCTTCTCTTGGTAAAGGACAGCGAATTGAGTTGAAAGCCGAGACAGTGAAAGTTTACGGAGAAGCTGATCCCGATACATATCCCCTGCAAAAGAAACGCCATTCCTTTGAGTTTCTGCGAACCATTGGACATTTGCGATCGCGGACTAATTCCTTTGGTGCAGTTTTCCGTGTCAGAAATGCTTGTTCGACAGCAATTCATCAATTTTTCCAGGAAAGAGGCTTTTTGTGGGTACACACACCCATCATCACTGCTAGCGATTGTGAAGGTGCGGGTGAGCTCTTTAGTGTTACCAGTTTGGATTTAAAAAATATTCCCCGCACAGAAAATCAAGCAGTAGATTACACTCAAGACTTTTTTGCTAAACCCACATATTTAACAGTTAGCGGCCAGTTGGAAGCGGAAGTTATGGCAATGGCGTTTAGTAACGTCTACACCTTCGGACCTACCTTCCGTGCAGAAAATTCCAATACTTCCCGCCACTTAGCAGAATTTTGGATGGTTGAGCCAGAAATGGCTTTTTGTGACTTAGAAGGCGATATGGATTTAGCTGAGGCGTTTCTGAAACACATTTTTAAATATGTGTTGGAAACTTGCCCAGAAGACATGGAATTTTTCAATGAACGCATTGATAAATCTGTGTTGACAACAGCCGAAAATATTATTAATAATCAGTTTGAACGCTTAACTTATACAGAAGCCATCAAACTTTTAGAAAAGGCTGATGTTAAATTTGAATATCCTGTGAGTTGGGGTTTAGATTTACAATCAGAACACGAACGCTACCTAGCTGAACAATTATTTAAAAAGCCTGCGATCGTTACAGATTATCCAGCGCAAATCAAAGCTTTTTATATGCGCTTAAACGACGATGAAAAAACCGTCCGCGCAATGGATATTCTCGCACCGAAAATTGGCGAAATTGTTGGCGGTTCGCAGCGAGAAGAACGTTTAGAAGTTCTAGAACGCCGCGTTTTAGCGCAAGGATTAAACCCAGAAGACTTGTGGTGGTATCTTGATTTGCGTCGTTATGGTACTGTCCCCCATGCTGGTTTTGGGTTGGGTTTTGAACGACTCGTGCAATTTATGACTGGTATGGGAAATATCCGCGATGTGATTCCGTTCCCACGTACACCGCAAAGTGCTGAGTTTTAGTTTACATTTTACGTCTGGCAATTGGAAATAGCCAGGTCTTTGACTATTGTGGATAAAGAGAAATCCAACAGAACATATTTCAATACGGTTCGTGACAATATATTAGAGTCATTGCCAGATAGTATTTGCGAATTGAAATTGCTGGAAGATATCGATATAAATAATAATCCCAAGTGGCTTGTGGGTTATATGCCAAGACATATCCGAAAGTTATTGGAGTAGAATCGCCGATACATTGTATAGCTCGTAGTAAGCGATTTATCGCTTATTTTATGCACTAAACTACCCACTATGTGTAAACAGATTATTAAAATATATTTATTATGGATAGTTCCCATGAACTCAGCACAAACACCTTTAGGCATTGAATCAACCCTACCAGAATTTGGCAAGGCCGCTATCAAAATCTAGAATTACCCTGGTTACGTTGGTGGGATAATCAGGGTAATTTGCTACAAATAGGATGGGAGCGATGTCTACGATGGTCACTGAGCTTTGTCGTTCGCGCAGCGTCTCGTAGAGAAGTGTGGGCTACGCCGGAGTACCGCTTGGCTGCTAAACTAAGAGAATTAAATATTAACCCCGACGAGTTAGTTTAATTATTTTGCCAACTACCTTTAGATAGATAGGGTAAACACTACGCGATTTCTAATGATAAATCGCTTGGTAGTAATGAAAAAATGCAACTTTCACATCGCAACATCATATTTAATTTATTTTGTCAATAGGTAATCTCTAGTATTGCCTAATAAATTAGTAAGGGCTTCTCTGGACTGAATCTATATTCATGCTTTCAGTAGATGCAGTTATGATTTTGGAAGTGCGATGATCTATATTAGAGAACAATAATTAGTTGCTGTTGTTCAGACGAAAAAATCAGATTTTATCGGACTCCAGCAACTTTAATTTTTAGCCAGTTGTTTGATGTTTTGAGAAGGTAACACAATGAATAATATCCTAAAGCGTACACTTTTACCCAGTCTCATGGCTGCAAGTTTAGCTGGTGTCACCTTAGTTCCCGCGAAACCGGCTGCTGCTGATGACCAAGTATTAAGAGATGCAGGTATTGGGGCTGTTACCAACGTGGTAACAGGAGCTGTTAGAGGACATGGTAGTGTATTAGGCAATGCTGTCAAAGGTGGTGTAACTGGCGCAGCGGTCAATGGTGCAAATGGTCTGAGAAACCATCGCGGTCGCCGTCACCGGAACCTTGGTCAAGATGTCGGAGTCGGGGCTGGGGCTAGCGCCTTGACTGGGATAATTACTGGCGATGGTAGACATACCCTTGGCAATGCTGTTGATGGTGCGGCTGTAGGTGGAGCAATCCATGTAATAACCAATGGCCACTAATTCGTAAATTCATCAGTTGAAATACTTCCAACGGTTAACGAACTTATCCCTCCCTAATTCCTCTATTTTCCTAAAAGGAGCAAACCCAACCTTCCTTCCCTAGTCAGGAAGGGAGGTTGGGGGGTAGATTTATATTGAGATATATGCCACCGTCAGGATCAGATGACGTTGTACTTAATAGTAAAGTCTAGCCCTTCAACGCCTTTCTAAAGTTTCGACGATAGGATTGATTTGTAATAAACAAAGCTGGCCATAGCAAAGATAAACCAATGCGATTGGTCAAAGTCGGATTAAAATTAGTCCGCCCGAACCCATTCCAAAACTTCAAAACGCCGCCTCCGTAAACCACTATCAAGCCAATAAAAATTAAGGTACTCATTCCCATCAACTCCGTTAGTAACTGACAGAATTTAAGTTAAGTTTTACCACACGAGGTAAGGATTTCATAAGCAACACCGAAGAAGGTATGACAAAACTCCACAGTTTTTGATATAGCGCTTCTCGGCCTTTGTGAGGTACAAGAACCCCACCCCAACCCCCTAAGAGTAACCGAGGAAGGGACTATGATATACCTCATGTGATTAGGAAACGCTATATCTAAGTCACTTAAACACACATTCTCTTATTCCAGTGTAGAATAGCCTCATGGATTGTAGCTAGTTTGAGGCTCATCTCTTGCAACTCTTCGCCTAATACTTTTCAAACATCCTCTTAGACTGAAATTTAGAGGTTTTGCGATCGCTGTCAAAAACCCACATAAAGACTTTTCACTTTAAATGTTGCTACAAATGGGCAGCAGAGACATTTATTCTACTTATCATAACTTTCTGGTATACCCACTGGTGATAAACCTGCGATCGCTCGTAAGTTTTGGCAACGAATCAACTCAGTAAAATTTAAACTGGAATGCCCTTCAATTTTAGCTACCGCTTCAATTGCAGATAACAGGTGCTGCGCTGCTTCTGCTTCGGAATAACCGCGCCGTTGTGCTATTTTAATTGCTGCTGCATCGGCATTTAACTCTGACTCTTGAGATTTATTAGTGCGCCAGATCCTCCAAGCGGCGATCGCACTTAGTCCCCCAGCTACGGCTACACCTACCACATCTGACTGTGCTACTTCCAAGAATCCGGCTACCAGTCCCGCCAGCACCACACCTTGATAAATGTCGGGTTTAAACCACTTCACCCCCGTCAACCAGCTAACCATCTGCAACAGCAGCAAATCTCGTTGCGGCTTTGTCAAGCGACACCACAAATCGAAATTAATATATATCGGTCGCGCCTGATTCCAGGGTTGGGGAAAGGAGGCATCAATCACTTTTGCTTGCTGTGGCTTACTAACAAGTTTTGTCGTCATCCGACCAGAAGCAGGCATCACATCTAACAAACGGCGAATTTCAACATTTGGCTCCATAAACTTAATTATTAGCCATAATCTGGATAGTAACTATTTTAGTTATCATTCGTGTTAATCTTTGATTTGTGAGATCCTCTCGCAGGATTTAAAAAAGCTGTTTTATAAGTGCAAACCGTCGTAAAATAAGATTTCTAAATAGAATAGACAAATTTGTCAGAATAGTGTCGTTTGACAGCGTTTTTCAATACTATTCCCCACTCCCCATTCCCTACTCCTTGTCCTAATCATGGACGCTTTTGTTCCTATCCCGCCTGAATGGACGAATAAAGCAACACACGCTTACGAGTTTTGCTGTCCTAGCTGCCGCTTGAGTAGCTTAGAAGCTGAAAAAGTTTGGCTAAATCGGCGATCGCCTGTACTTACAGAAGACCGTCGTCGCAAATGGCAAGAGTTCTACTACTGTCAGTGTGGTTCTGTCTGGTGGGCTTGGAGTAGCGATCGCCCCCCAAAAGATATATCCAATCCGCCAGATGATCATCCTACATAGCCAATTTTTTCAGATGAATGTGGATTTATTAATCTGCGACCATCCCCTAAATTGAAAAATCTAAACAAAACCCCACCTTTAAGCGGGGTTTTGTTTATCTAATTCTGAGCTTTATATTTCATCACCCATTTTAGAAGGTGAAAGTAGTACGTAGAGTGCCTATATATTCAGTGTCGTTATTATTGTTGTTCTCTGGATTGAAGATTACCAACACGCCAGGGGTGACTTGAATATTATCGGAAACCTTGTACTTATAAAGACCTTCTAAGTGATAAGATGTACCAGAGTCCAAATTACTACCGTTTTTTATGCTACCACCAGTAACTTGGGGTGCTTGACCAAAGATCAGACCCAAGACGTTGCCTTCTTTGCCAAAGTCTTTCAAAGCAAGTGTTGCACCGTAGTACCAAATTTCTGCATATTTACCCGCATTAGCACCAGTCTGAGCATCGGCAGTTGTATAACCTCCCCAACCACTGAGAGCCAACTTAGAGCCAAGTTGCAAGGTAGCCTCTGCACCGTAGTTGTCGGATTCGGTACGAGTGTTATTTCCAAAAGGATTGTTAGCAAAAGCACTGCCTGTACCTTGCAAAAGGTTATTGGCAACAGTATTACCTTGATAAGTGCGGGCGTAAGTTAGACCAATATTAAAAGCTTTGCTGGGTTGGAAAGATAACTGACCAAGGATCGCGTTATCACCTTCCAACAGCCCATTATTAACGGTAGGGTCGTTAGCAGTCCTAGCTAAATAAGCAGCGCTCAAGCTGACCGGGCCTTTAGGATTGAAGGTAAGAGTTAAACCAGCGCCACCGGCACCTTGACGATAAATGGGGCTGAAACGTCCATAGCGAGAAAGGGCACCTTTGGCTGAACTAGAAAAGTCAGGGTTGAAGTTATTCACATTCTCCCATAACTCTCCACCAGTCGCATCAACCTTGACACGCACTGCGTCGGTTAGGTTGAAAGCATAGTTGATTTTATCAATGCTAACGCTGTTGTTGCTGGGAGCAGCCACGTCATAGGCCAAGCGGGTCATGTTAGTACCGGTGATAGCAGCATTAGAAATAATGTTGCCAGCAGTCAAACGGATTTGCAACTGGTCTTGACCACTAAAACTG
Organism: Nostoc sp.; assembly: GCF_054880495.1. Classification (NCBI taxonomy): domain Bacteria; kingdom Bacillati; phylum Cyanobacteriota; class Cyanophyceae; order Nostocales; family Nostocaceae; genus Nostoc; species Nostoc sp. The sequence goes on along the minus strand of NZ_JBTYKD010000048.1, from coordinate 4,855 downwards.
CTGTACAAGTTCAAACGAACCCGGTCAGCAAAAGTGGTGTTAGAATCCAAGTTTTGATTTGAATTACCAGCAGCAACTGCCCTATTTCCACCAAAAGCATCAGATATGTTGAAAATCGCCTCCCCAACCAACTTGGTGGTAGTAGAGAACTGATTGGCTTCCAGCTCAGAAGTGCGGGCTTCTAGTCCATCGACACGACCACGCAAGGTTGCTAGTTCAGCAGCAAATTCTTCCTGTAAGCGCTGTAAAGTAGCCAGGTCTTGTTTACTGACCATATCGGCAGTAGCTGTAGCAATCAGTTCGTTAACCCGATTTAGACAGGCATTCAAACCTGCGGCAAATTCATAACGGGTCAAAGCACGGTTCCCACGATAGGTACCGTTGGGATAACCTGCAATACAGCCGTAGCGCTCAACTAGGGATTGTAAAGCTTGGAATGCCCAATCTGTGGGTTGCACATCCGAAAATTGCGAAACTGATGTTACTTGACCAATGTCGTTAGGCTCTTGAGCTCCAGATAACTGGGAAACATTTGTTATTGGGTCGTTGACTTCAGCAGCTAAGGCGCTATTGGCAACGAAAAATGTAGCAGCTAGAACAACCGGACTAACCTTAAAAAGATTCCAGAATTGTTTTGTCATGTTTTTAGTCTCGCTCACACCTACTAATCCAATCATCGTAAAATACTTAAAATACTTTACTTTCAGGAATTTTACACACGTTCACAGCAATGATTATACCTATCTCCTGTGATAAATACAAGTCATTTAATATAATACTGAACCATAATTTTTAATTAATTTATTTGGTGAGAGCAAAATAATCCGGCGTTTGTGACGTAAAACTGTTCCTTCCGACTCCAACTGTTGTAGGAGGCGGGTAACTGTCACTCGTGTGGTATTTAAGACTTCAGCAATATCTTGATGGGTAACATTTAAATCAATTAGCTTGCCCTTATCGACATCACGTCCAAATTTTTCGCTTAACCACACCAAAAACTGCCATAAACGTAGCGAAATTGGTTTTCGATGCACAATGCTTAGTAGATCCTCTGCCTGTTGAATGTGAGACAATAAAGCATTAATATCTTGATGCCACAGATGAGGTGGCACAATGCTTATTTCCACGCCAGTGAGACATTCAATCTGGTATGGCTTGACTTTAGACAACGGATAACCAATCAGATCCCCTAACCCCCAATAACCGAGAGTGATAAATGTTCCGTCTTCACTCCAGGTTAAGGTACGAACTGCACCGTGATCAATACGCCAAAGTACGTCATTTTGAAGTGGAATTACTTCCCTACGAGTAAATATCTGCTGGGGTAATTGTCCGCTCAAAGCAGAGCCATTTGACACGGCAGAAGAGTTTGATCTAGGACTTGTGGAATACATGATTAACCATAACTACATAATTATCAGGGAATCTCGCTATTTACAATGATTAAGAAACTCTAATAATTTGTATAAAATTTTACCTCTATATCTGAAGGTGTATTTTTATGAATCAGAGCTAGGCTAACTCAAAATTTTTCATGGAAACAACTTCTGGTTTAAGAGGTTGTTTGAAAAGTTGTTGGCTGTGATTTTAATCGAATTATTACCCCACTTAATCCCCCCTTATGAACGAGGGAAACAAGAAAATCCGGTTCCCTCACGCCACTTGCTTCTCCCAAGGGGAGACGCTGTGCGAACAAGTCGGCAAAGGCTCCCAACGCAGTGGCTCCCGTTGATCAGGGGAGGGCTAGGGTGGGGTAAAAAATATTTGACACATCAATTATGACTTTTCAAACATCCTCTAAGGTATCTATCAGTGAGATAGCTCCAAAATTTTTTAGTTATTTATCCGTTACTTTAATTGTGCAAGTTTAAGAAGAGGTAAGCTTTTAGTAAAATATTTAGTTAACTTATTTTTAATTATTTGATATTTTCTGAAGACTCAGTATGTAGGCACAAATAATTATGCAGATAGTAGGGTGGAATGGCGCTTACTTATTAAGCTGGATTTCTCCGACTTCTTGAAGAAGTCGGGGATGTAGGCAGCACGTCAATTAAGAGCGTTGACCGGTGACAATATATGCTACCCTTTGACCGATATTAGTGGCATGATCTGCCATGCGTTCCAAACAACGAATTGCCAGTGCCAGCAGTATAATTGGCTCGACTACGCCTGGGACATCCCGTTGTTGGGCTAAAGTTTGATAAACGTGATCGTAGGCATCATCTACAGTATCATCAAGATGCTTTAAACGGCGTCCACCAGCTTCATCGAAATCTCCCAAAGCCTTTAAGCTAGTTGCTAGCATCGCCTGCGCGTGAAGGGACATGGCTTCAATTTCTGGCAAAGACGTATGAGGCGGATAAGGAAAAATTTTAATCGCAATCTCAGCTAAATCCTCAGCATAATCGCCAATGCGTTCTAAGTCTCGCACCAACTGCATAAAGGCACTCAAGCAGCGCAAATCTTGAGCCGTAGGCGATTGCAGCGTCATAATCACCGTACAGTCTGATTCTATTTGTCTATAAAAGCGATCAATCTTTTTATCTAATCGGGGAAGTTCCTCAGCTGCTGTTAGGTTACGAGCAAATAACGCTTGGTGGCTAAGGCGAAATGATTGTTCGACTAAAGCACCCATGCGTAATACATCTCGTTCTAAGCGCCTAATGGCGCGTGCGAGTTGAGGTCTTTGAGGATTGGGACTATAATCGATAGCTTTCACACTTGTTGTCTCAAAGGTGAAGATATTATCAACTATAGTCTTGGCTTAGGGAGTTTGCCATAACTTCATGAAATTGGAGTTGCATCCACGCACCACCAGTTTCTGGATGGTTCATCGCTTTGATTGAACCACCGTGGGCGATCAAAATTTGCTCAACGATCGCTAATCCTAATCCATTGCCAACGATCGCCCCTATGGAGTTACCATCTTGGGGAGAATGCGATCGCGCTTTATCTCCTCGATAAAATCGCTCAAAAACGTGGGGTAAATCTACCTCCGAAAACCCGACTCCAGAATCAATAAGATTTATTTCGATAATTTGAGAAGCAGCATCCCTCCCATTATTCGTTGAAAGGATTTTTGCTTGGACGTGAATACTTGTACCAGGAGGACTATACTTAATGCTATTGTCTAGCAAGTTGAGAAAAACTTGGTAAATACGGGCTTTATCTGCCTTAATCCACACATTTTCTGGGCCAGAATAAGAAAAAGACAGACGTTGATGCTGTGCCAAAGGTTCTAGTGTTTCCCAAACCGATCCAATCAGCGATCGCAATTCTACAGCTTTGACTTGCAATTGCATGTTTGGGTTTGCTTCCATTTGGGTAAGTTCTAACCAGCTTTGCACCAAGTTAATCAGCCGGTCAACTTCTTGCATTAGGCGGTTAACCCAGCGATTTAAAGGCGGTTCCAAGCGGTTTTGTAACGTTTCCACAACTAAGCGAATCGAAGTTAGCGGCGTTCTGAGTTCGTGTGCTAGATCAGAAAAAGAGCGATCGCGTACTTGATTTATATCTAATAGGGGTTGACGATTTTCTAAAAAGACCCCCACTTGTCCATTGGGTAAAGGCAAGCTAGACGCCCGCAAAGCCAGAGATTTTATTGTTGGCATCTCTGCGGCATCCTCACAAGATGGATGAAATACCCATTCTCCCGTCTGTGGTTTTTGCCGATCACGAGTTTGTTCAATTAAATGGTCAAGTTCGTAAGACCGTACCAACTCTAGTAACAAACGTACCTGTTGTGGTTGCCAATGCAGATACAAAATTTCCTGTGCCTGTCGATTACACCACAGCAGTTGATTTTCCTCATCCACTTGCAAATATCCCACTGGTGCAAAATTTAGCAGGTCTTGGTAAGTTTGCAACGACTGCTGCAAATCTTGCCGTTGCTGTTTCACCATCGCTATTTCCTGCCGCAACCCAGGAATCAGCAGCAGTCGCATCTTATAAAGATGCGACGTTAACGGTCGCAGTAAACTCTCCAGGTAGCGGTTAAGTTGAACCTGTTGCCAAACCCAAAACCCAATGCCTACCGCTAAACCCAGAAAAAATCCCAATAAGAGCATTTGAGTTGTTAGTTTCTTGGTGATTAATAAAAACTAACAACTATCTCAACTAATTATCCAAACCTATAGCCAAAACCTCGTACAGTCACAATATATTCAGGATGACTGGGGTCTTGCTCTAATTTTTCGCGCAACCAGCGAATGTGAACGTCTACAGTTTTACTATCGCCGACGAAATCTGGACCCCAAACCTGATCGAGTAATTGTTCTCGTGACCATACCCTACGGGCGTAACTCATAAACAGTTCTAGCAGACGGAACTCTTTAGGGGAAAGACTCACCTCTTGACCACGAACTAGTACGCGACATTCTTGGGGATTCAAGGTAACATCTTTGAATTTTAATACTGGTACTGGAGGTAAATTACTTAGGCGTTGGCGACGGAGTAAAGCCCGACAACGAGCCACTAATTCGCGCATACTAAAGGGTTTAGTCAGGTAGTCATCTGCTCCCACCTCTAACCCCAAAACGCGGTCAGTTTCACTACCCTTAGCACTGAGGATTAAAATCGGTACTGGGTTTCCTTGATGACGCAACAAACGGCAAATATCTAGCCCATTGATTTGAGGCAGCATCAAATCAAGAACGACCAGATCAAAGGGAAGTTCCCCTGAATTGGTTTCAAAACTTTTGAGATACTCTAAAGCAGACCGCCCATCGGGTGCAGTTATCACCCCATAACCTTCTTCTTCCAAGGCTACAGCTAGCATTTCCTGGATTAATTCTTCATCTTCTACTACTAAAATACGGCTGGTTTGTCCAATGTCCGTTCTGGCAGAATATTTGGT
>NZ_JBTYKD010000047.1:0-8931 GCF_054880495.1 Nostoc sp. | reverse complement strand
GGGAGAGGGACTTTGAAATTCTGGCTCCCCTTCTCCCAGATTTGGGAGAAGGGGTTGGGGGATGAGGGCAAATCCTTTTGATCACAGAAGAACTAAAGGTTTCAAGATAGACGTGGTTTAAATAGGGTTTAGCGCATCTTCATACAGAATTGGTATAAGCATTTCTTCCTTCTCTCTGTGTTCTCTGTGCCTCTGTGCTAGCCTGCGGCAAGCCCTCTGGGTTCAGCAGTCGCTGATGGGGGAAACCCCCTTCTCTACGAGACGCTCCGCGTTCGCATAGCGTCCTGAAGGGAAGGCGCTAGCCTCTCCCTTTGGGAGAAGACCGCGCTGCTTCATCGCTTTGCGTCTACGTTAAAAAAATTGACTTTCACAAAGAGTTTTAGCCTTAACCCAAGCGTATTGGGTAATATGGAAGTTAAATATCTAACAGCTTACACTGAGACTTTTGATTAATTATATAAAGTTTGTATAAAGAACTGTAATTTACCTGCTTTTAGTACTGAATCTAAAATTTGCCCTCTTATATGCTTAACTTTATATATACAGGAGGAACGAATTTGGTATATTTAATCATTTATCTATAGCAAAACCTACGTTAGAAAGAGAATAGATCAAACATCTAAGCAAAAGACACTATAACCATGCAAAACTACGTTATCACCTCTACTAGCAGTGAATTTGGCTGCACGCCGCCTATAATAACGCAATATGTAGCTTTTCTGTAGTTGACTAGTGGTAAATTTAAGTTACTCTTAAAGCGGATCCCTTCGTGTAAGAATCTACCCTGACAGAAGTGTATAAAGATATAGTTAAATTTAGCAGTTCTGTCCGAGATTTTGAATTTGCAAACTGAATAGTTTGATACAGCCCTCAAAATGCTGATCCACTACCCTAAACAAGGTAGTCAGTTACATGACTCAATATCATCTGTCTGCTAATTGTAATGAATAGTTTACAATACAGTGGATGATAAAACCTAAAGAAAATATAAAAGAGACTCAACTGTGGTGTCTGGAGGAGAAAAGTGTTTCTGAGACTAGCACATCAACATCGACAATTCGTCCAAGACTTGGTAATGAACCTGAAAGCCTTGGCGATTGTACTAGAGCGGCGCGGGTATCTTGCGTCCTGCTACACCTGTGGCGACCAAATGAATAGTGCATCGTTTATGGTTAGTTTGGGTGATGGCCACCTGATTCGGTTTTTAGTGTCCGATTACGGGATTACTTGGACGGAAATGCGGGATGACCGGGAATTAATGAAGCTAGAAGGTGCAGAGGCAATCAGCCAACTAGACGAACTGGCTAGTCTTGTCAAGCAATCTATGCAAACTGATACAGGCTCTAAAACTCTTGCCAAGAAGTATTAAGGTTCCAAAGGTTGATCGCAATTTAGAAATTGATTATCGGTAACTGGTAATGGTGGCTTAGTTAGCGATCGCTCTTACCTATTCTCCATTACCATTAAGTGATTGGCTCGTCTAGCCCATCGCCTGTTTTTTTATCTGCCAAAACCTCACGAGTTGGATTTTGAGCCTTTAGCTTTTGGTGTTAAAACAACACCAAAATCAGAGATTAGCAGTTTTGGTTAATTATCTCTAGAATTTTTGCAGCAGTGATCGCCATTCCCGCATAAAATAAACGAATCTTCTGGTTTACCCACCACAGAAGGCTGCATGAGTCGCTAAATGGACAATTGTATAATCATCCATTTGGGGTACAGTGACTCTGGGGTTAAAGGTATCATCTAAAAGCTTCGTAGTTTCCGAAACCATAGCTGCGAAACTTTCCACTTCCCGTCTTGCAAAAGGCAAACCAGCGAAAGCAACTTGCCGATTACCAACTTTGATTTGATAATTAACTTTACTAAAAACACCGGCTAAAATCCGCAAAGTAGATTATTTTGCGGTGTTTTCGCATTTTACCGAAAAAATGGGTCTAGAGCTAAACACTCTCTATACTCGGAAGTGTAAATATTAAACCAAGAAGTCCAGCAACGCAATTAATTTTTATGCTATTCAATGATTTGGAAAATGAAAATTTATAGGTGCTGAGAAAATTGAAGATGTCAGAAGAAAAACCCAGCCAACCAAAACTACCACCAACCAGCGCCCTTGACAATCCATCAAGTCATGAATTTGGGAATTGGTTTGAATATCCTGTCAGAGTCCAACCCCACCACACTGATTATGCCGGTCTTGTCTGGCACGGTTCTTATCTAGCTTGGATGGAAGAAGCACGGATTGAATGCTTGCGAACTATAGGGATTGAATTTGCTGATTTAGTCGCTATAGGTTGCGATTTACCAGTTGTAGAACTGTCAGTGCGCTACCACCGTTCAATTCAATTGGGTATGGCAGTGGTGGTAAAAACGCGCATGGCTGAAGTGACTGGTGTCCGCATCAATTGGGATTATGCCATTGTCTCAACTGATGGACAACAATTATACGTCACTGCCAAGGTGACTTTAGTAGCTTTAGATCGCGAAAGAGGTAAGATTATGCGTCAGTTACCGGCGAGTGTTAAGGATGCGTTAGCCAAGATTTCAGCATTCAATAAGTAAGTAAACACTACATAAACTTTGATCACTTTTCACGGTATCTGGAAAACCTCTCTTCTCCATCTCTCTCCTAAAAAGAGGAGCCACTGCGTTGGGCGGCGAGCCACTCTTGTTGCATGTGGCGTCAGAGAGTTTGAATTTTCCCCCTTCTCGTCGCGGGAAGGGGGTTATACCATTTTAGATTTTAGATTGTGAAACATCGATTGGATAAGCGTTTCAGGTTTCCATCTGTCACAATCATTTTTCAAATTGGTGTTAGTGGGTTAGGTTTTTCGTAGGCTTTTCCACATAAAGTATGGATTTTTTACTTGCTACTTTGGATATGCGGCAGATTTTGAGCAAACTGCGTTACGTAATGCCAAATATCTTGGGGAGTAATGCCAAAACCAATATTTAATAAAACAAGGATTACCGCAATCGTCAATGCATTACTTAACGTTGCTTTCAGCAACTTCCACAATATTATGAAGACTATCCAAGCTACAATCAGCGTAGCAATCATATATATTAATTCCTTAATAATTGCCCTTGTGTGAGAGTGGGTTTATTCAGAAAGGGTGAGTTTTTATTTTGGCAATAATCACTGGTATAAAAGATGCTAAACCCAATTTTTAATATCCGCTAGAATGGGCTTTTTGTGATAATTAGCCTGGGGATATTTTAACTAAAAATCAGATACTTATTTATGTGATATGCCGCTTTTTTTGCAAACTTTTTGTAAAGGTTTTTAATTTTTATTAGAAGATAAATTATAGATATACATAAAATTGATGACTGATCAGGAAGCTACTGACTATCTTCAATAGAGTTTAATTGTATCAAGTAAAATGATTTTTATATTAATTGGATTAGAGGCTGGGAATTAAAGATTGGGGACTAGACATCAATTTCTAATCCCCAGTTCAATTTGAACTGAAGCTTTTTATCGCAGAGAAATTATCTGCGAGTGAGTTTCTAAGTTTTCAGTCGCTGTTAAAACTTCTTGTCTTGCCCATTTATCTGCTGCCAAAATGTCATCTAAAGAAGGATTAGCACGGTGATCATTTTGATGGCGATCGCACACCCATTCGATACACCGGGGAATATCTAAAAACCGAATTTTTTCTGCTAAAAATAAAGCCACAACTTGCTCATTGGCAGCATTCAGCACAGCTGGCATCGAACCACCAGCTTTACCCACAGCATAAGCCAACTGCATACAAGGATACTTTTGGTGATCTGGTTCACGGAAGGTTAAATTTCCAGCTTTGACTAAATCTAGTCGTTCCCAGTTAGTGTAAATGCGATCGGGCCAAGATAGAGCATACAGTAAGGGTAAGCGCATATCTGGCCAACCGAGTTGGGCTAAAACTGAACTATCTTGCAGTTCAATCAGCGAGTGAATAATGCTCTGGGGATGAATGACAATTTCGATATCGTCATAATCCAACCCAAACAGAAAATGAGCCTCTATTACTTCCAGTCCTTTATTCATCAAAGTAGCAGAATCTACGGTGATTTTCCGCCCCATCGACCAATTAGGATGCTTGAGGGCGTCAGTAACGGTTACATCCTCTAACTTTTCTACATCCCAGTCTCGGAAAGCCCCACCGGATGCAGTGAGCAAAATTTTCCGTAAGCCTCCCTTTGGCACACCTTGGAGGCACTGAAAGATTGCAGAATGTTCGGAATCGGCTGGGAGTAATTTTACACCGTGTTTTTCCACTAGGGGTAGAACCACAGGGGCGCCAGCAATCAGGGTTTCTTTGTTCGCTAAGGCAATATCTTTACCAGCTTCAATAGCTGCGATCGTGGGTAGCAAGCCCGCACAACCAACGATCCCCGTGACAACGGTTTGGGCATCGCCGTAACGAGCTACTTCTATCACTCCGGCGTCACCTGCGAGTAGAATCGGTTGAGGATCGAGGTCAATGATAGCTTCTTTCAGCGCTGGTAATTTATCTTCTGAACAAATTGCTGCTATTTGCGGTCGAAACTGCCGAATTTGAGCAGCCAACATTTCCACATTGCCCCCAGCTGCCAATCCCACAATCCGAAACTGATCTGGGTACTGAGTGACAATATCTAAAGTCTGAGTACCAATAGAACCAGTGGAACCAACGAGAGTAATCGCTTTCACAAATGCTTAAGGATTTACAGACAACTCCCACTATAAATTGCTTGGGACTCTTTAATCACAGCAATCACTATAATCGATACATTGAGGAGGGGACGTGAAGAAGGAAATAAAAATCTCGCCGTGTCTCCTTGTCCTCGTCCCTACACCAGCGCCAATCCGTTAATTTCCTGACTTTTCACAGTATCTCGAAAACCTCTCTTCTTCATCCTTCTCCTAAAAGGAGAGAGATTTTGAATTTTACCCCTTAGAGCGTCGGGAAAGGGGTTAGGTTTTTCGTGGGCTTTTCCATACAACGTGAAAAGTCAGGTTAATTTCAAGGTTTTATAATAAACATAAAAGAGTGGATGAATATTTGCGATGATAAATAAACAACAAGATATGATAAATATCCTGAATAAACTGTACGATAATAACAACTATTCTAGTCCACTAGATTACTTTAGTCAGTTTATAAATCTTAGATTTATTTATGGATGAGTTAGATATTGGATTTCTAGATAGTGAGGATTGGGTACATAGAGAGCAAATAGAAGTTGCAAGATTAAATCTTATTTCTAATGGAGGAATTAATCAACTTAAATATACTGAAGGTCAGCTTCGTGAATACATATAAAAAGAGCTAAAAGCCCTTTCTATAATTAAGGATTAATAAATAAAAAATAAATGATTGTGTATTAAAATATACAAAATAGTTTAGTACACTGCGTAAGTTCTAAACTATTTCATCGACTTTTAAAATACGCCCTAAAGTTGCTTAATCTTCGTATAACTAGACAAAATTTGTATTTATATAGCGGCTGCCATAATGGTTAGGACAATTCTGCTATGGATAGCTGTGACAGCCGCTCTCTTAGGGTTTGCGAATGTCCTAAGCTGTCTGTCTACTGCTATAAATACTACAGTTTTAAAAGATAAATTCCGAAAGAATTGGCAAAAGTAACTAAATAGGAAATAATTTCAAGTAGTTGCCGATTTGTCCAGTTTGTTAATTATGTTGGTGGAGGATTTAATATGCAAAATATTACTCATAAATTGCTGTGTTGCAGCCATAGGTGAAAGGATGCATAAAGGAGTTTTTTGAAGCACTCAACCTTATGGCTAAAGTTCAGATAGTTATAAAAAAAGTTTTATGGAAAAATGATTTCCTGTTTCCAGCAGCAATATGGCTTGCCAGCCGAATATTGATCTGGACTGCCATGTTGCTGATTGCGCCAAAACTACCGTTACCAGCAGAAGATTTTTTGCCCCCTTTTGGTTGGGGCGTTTTTGATGCCTGGGATAGTATACATTATCGAGCGATCGCAACTTCTGGCTATGAATTTGTGAATGACGGCAAGCAACATAATCTCGCCTTCTTTCCCCTGTTTCCTTCAAGCATCTGGGTTTTGATGAAGTTGGGCTTACCGTTTGAATTAGCAGGTACATTCGTCAACAACCTGGCATTTTTCGCAGCGCTTTACTGTTTGTACTTTTGGATCAAAGAGCATTATGGCATCAATGCAGCGTATTGGGTCATTGCTGTGGTTTCCTGTTATCCATCTTCGATGTTTACGGGGGTGGTTTACACAGAGGGGCTGTATTTGTTTTTGAGTACGGCGGCTTTGCGGGCGTTTGATCAAAAACAGTATGGCTGGACTGCCCTTTGGGGTGCGATGGCGACAGCAACACGTCCTACAGGTATGGCACTAATTCCAGCATTTGCGATCGCAGCCTGGAAAGAACGCCGACCACCCATAGCCTATATAGCTGGTTTGACTACCGCTATTGGCATACTTTTATTCAGCTTGTATTGTGCAATTTATTTTGGCAACCCTTTCGCTTTTATCGAAGCACAACGGGGATGGCGACCAACTCTAGGGTTTGATTGGCAGGGTTGGTTAAATATGCTCATGCAAATTGCAGTTGGTAGAAAAAATTGGCAATATGGTTGGGTTCAAAACTCCTCTGGCGGGATTCAAGACCCTTGGTATCTCTTGTTGCTTGGTGCGATTCTTGCCAGTAGCTATCTTTTATGGCGTTTTCGTTCTGGGAAATTATTCTATGGCTTTTATGCTTTCGTATTATTTTTGTTGATTCTGGCCAGCCAACAGTGGATCAATAACTTGCTCAACTTGTTCATGGTCTTAGGTGGTGGCTATGTATTGTGGCGCTTACACACGCAGCTGACCCCAGTTATAGTTATTTATGGCTTTTGTGGTATTGGTTTGCTGCTAGCCTCTGGAGGCACCATCTCCTTAAGCCGTCTCGCATACGGTATTGTGCCTTTGAATATAGCCATTGGTTTGCTGCTATCTCGCCATCCTCGTCAGGGATATTTAATATTGGGCGCTTTTGTGACATTACTAGCCAAAATAGCTGTAGGATTTGCCCAAGAGCGCTGGGTTGGTTAGGTGAGTTCGACAAACGTCTCCCTGCTTTAAACTTTAGTTCAAGTCTGTCTTGAGGTAATTTACGCTTTATCCAATAGTCCTAAAAAACCTCACCCTGGTTTTGCTACGCAAAACCAGTCCCTCTCCTTACTAAGGAGAGGGATTAAAGTCAGGACAGGGTGAGGTTTTTGTTTTGGGTAATTGGATGACTTGTGTATACACCGTAACCGAGTCGGAGAGGGAAGGTTTTACGTCGTAAAAACTCTTTCTATTCAGCTAATTAGGCGATACAGCAATTATATTGAGATATCAATTCTCAAATTTTCAGCGCCCAACTTGGACATCTTGATGATTGCTAAGTTACTTCACTTCACTGGGTTAAAACTTAGCCACCTTGCCTTTCTTAACGGCGACAATTACATTATAGGTTGAACAGTAAGAGAATGTGACATTGTTGGCTTTGTTGTAAAGGTTAACTACATGACCTGTCCACCTGGCTGGATACCGATTGACTCCAAATCCCCAAAAAAGAAACGACGCAGCTGATCGCCACTACCAATTTGACCCTTATTTTTAGTGAGTAATGCTATTTTCTGATTTACAGACAATTCCTGAGCTGATGCCTGAACTAATATAGGGTTGATTACTTTCAATGGTGCTTCCCAAACTGTTAAAAAACTAGTAAAGACAAGAGTTGCAATTAAGGGTGCGAGTTTCATCTATGGCTCATAGTATTTGACTATCTTGAACACCCAAACTATCTCACTTGGCACTGAGAACTTATTGAAACTAAGCCATAATTTTCATGAATTTATTCTTTGAGCAAATTTAGTTAATTCTCAGTATTTTCTCAGCAAATCATAGTATATCAAAGTCGCACGATAATTTCAGCCTTCTCTCAGGGAAATCTCATTTTTAACTGAATAAGAGCAACTTGGAATAATGAACAATACCTTCATTGTAGTGGTGTTATTGAGACTAGACCCAAAAGGCCAACTCAATTTTTCAATGGGATTAGGCGACATCCCGAATTATCATTATTTTTTAAGCGTGAACTCTTGATTTTTCTTGAGTAATTTATTCTTTGTAAGTCCTTTATTGATGATAATTAAATTTACTAATGAATATATCCAATCAAACGAAGATAGCCCTTAGTTCATTATTTCTAGGTGTAGGTGTCATATCTTTTGGTTCTATTTTCGTGAGATTGAGCGAAACAGAACTCAGCCCCAATGCCACTGTATTTAATCGCCTTTGGCTTAGTAGTATGGTCTTCTTGCTCTGGCATGGATACAAGGCGATATGTCAAGGACTTTCATTAGAGAAACCTGTAGAACGGCAGCTTTACACTAGTCAGGATCTGTGGCTATTGCTTGGTGGCGGTATTTTTTGGGCTGCCACTTTAGTCTTTTTGGCTTGGTCACTGACTAAAAGTAGCGTTGCGATTTCTAGTGTCTTACATAATCTTGCCCCGATATCTACTAGCTTAGGAGTGTGGCTATTATTTCGTCAGGGTTTTGAGAAGCAATTCCTGATTGGGATGACGATCGCACTTGGGGAAGCGATCGCCATTGAATTTGAGGAACTGCAAATCGCCACAGAGGAAGGTCAAGGAAGCTTGGCTGCGATCGTTTCGGCAATTTTCTTGAGTGCATACCTACTGATCGTAGAAAAATTACGAACCAAATTTTCTCCGGCCACAATCCAGTTGTGGATCTGTGCGATCGCGGCTTTAGTCATCTTCCCCATACTTTTGTTCACTCAAGACCAGCTTTTTCCCTCTACTCATATCTTGCACCTGGAAGTATGAATGTCAAAACCACAACTACGTGCAAGGGGAGCTAGGCGTTCAATTTCAAGTAAAAGAAGAGACACGACTATTTG
>NZ_JBTYKD010000046.1:0-15235 GCF_054880495.1 Nostoc sp. | reverse complement strand
TTGCATAATACTTACTTCTCTGTACTCATTTGTTGGTGATATCTGCCACATCCATCGTGGTTAGAGCTTTTGGGAAAACTTTTTGGTTTACTGGTTATGGCTATCCCACAAAAACAGGAGTTTCCCCTTGAATAAGGCTGGGTTTTCTGGAAAACGAGCGTAGGCGTAGCCCGCCGCAGGCATCACTCTCGTTCAAATTTAATACTTTTAGAGCTAATCGCGCTATGCTAGGTTCCCTTGTTTTCAGCCGAAACTGCTTTGACTCTACTTTCTTAGTTTCTCACAATAATGGTTGGTTTATTTCCGCCGTGCTGTACTAGTTTTTTAACAACTGTCTAAGCAAGAATATTGACAACTGATGAAAAATTTGATAAATCTACGATAAATTGATTGACTTTTAGTAGTTTGTTTTAGTAGTCAGGCTCAGTAGCTCTGATATTTTTAAAGCTCGATCGGTTAAATGTGTTACCAGAAATAATCGCTTCAGGACTGCAAGTATTCGTCAACTTTGTCATGCCAAGGTTGTCTTACCGTGAAGTGCAGCATCCTAAAGTAAAAGCTAGCTACTTCTCGACAGAGATCACCCTACTACTCGCTAACATAGATTTTCCCCGAAATTAGGAAATTTGGAGACAAAAACCATGATTAAGAGTCCAGAGAAATTTGTAGATAGGACAATCCAATTCTCGGCTCCTGTCACAGCTAACTCGCCGGAGTTGCAAACTCTGTTTGATTTCATTGCTCTGGGAGCAAGTGACCGCGATCGCGATCGCATCCTTCCTTATAATGTGGTTGAATTGATCCGGCGTTCCAGATTAGGTGCATTGCGAGTTCCCGTTGCCGAAGGTGGTGGTGGTAGCACTGCACGCGAACTATTCGAGGTCGTGATTCGGCTGGGGGATGCTGATCCAAATGTCGCTCACATTATACGGAATCATTTCTCTGTAACAGAGCGAATTTTGCGTTCTGAGCGCACTCAAAGGAATCGTCGCTGGCTCAAGGCAGTCGTCGATGGCGCGATTATTGGACTCGCTTCGACCGAACTAGAAGCCAAACGATCAGGTGGTCGCCAAGTCGTGAATACAAAATTAATACCTGATGGCGACGGCTATCGTCTGAATGGAACGAAATATTACAGCACTGGCAGCCTTTACGCAGACTTGATTTTTGTGCGTGTGTTAGCACCAGATGGCTCTACAGCATTTATACTCATTCCTACTAACCGCGAGGGTCTTGAACTGGTGGACGACTGGGACGGCTTCGGACAAAGACTCACAGGTACGGGAACGACTACCTTCAGTAATGTCCGTGTAGAGGCTGAAGAAGTAATTTTTGAGACAGATACAGACAAAGACGACCTGCCCTACAACATCGTCCCACAATTATTCCTGACTGCCATCAACGCCGGTATTATTCGCAGCGTTCTGCGTGATGCTACAGCCCTCATCCGTAACAGACCCCGGACTTTCTACCATGCTGTATCCGAGCAAGCCTCAGAAGATCCAATCTTGCAGCAGACTGTCGGGCAGATTGCCGCCAATGCCTTTGCAGCCGAAGCGATCGTCTTGGCGGCAGCTGATGGTCTCGATCGCCTCCCTGCTGCCCAAGCTGAGGGTGAAGAGGCAGAAACGGCTGCGGCACTGGCAACTTCTCTGAGTGCAGCCAAAGCTAAATTGATTGTCGATGACCTAGCACTACGTTCAGCTACCTTGCTGTTTGAAGTGGGTGGGGCTTCTACAACAAAGAAAAGCTCCAACTTTGATCGTCATTGGCGCAACGCCCGTACCTTATCCTCACACAACCCAAATCATTTTAAGGCTCGTGCGATCGGCGACTACGAGATCAACGGTACACCATTGCCGCAACGAGGATTCTTCTAATTTTGTTCAGATCCCTGACTTTTTAACAGCGCTCAATACAGTAATCGCCAGAGCTTTATTTATGGTTATGGCGTGTTGACTCAAGCTGCTATGGATAAAATGTTTAACTCAGATATCCATTACAAAGAGCTTCCCGCGAAAGTCACTAATTTGTTTTAAAACAAATTAGTGACTCTTGGCAGTCATATTTTAAGGCGTTAGCGGCGTGGAAACTTGATTCTTCCAAGTTCACAGGCAAGCCGAAAATGCCAGGGTATATAGATACTTCGGGGCGTAATTTGATTAAGTTCAACACTCAAGCTATTGGTTCAAAAGCCTTTAATAGTGGCGTTATCGTACGATCAAAATCACCGATTGAATTACCTATCAAACCAGGACTAAAGTTTGAGTCACTGGTTGAAGTTCGCATAGTTCCTAAAACTGGTTGCTATGTAATCGAAGTAGTTTATGACGATGGCAGCAAACCTGCACACATTAATGGAAAACTCACATAGAAATACCTGCACTAAATTCTGATAGTCAAAGATAAAGAAATATTGATTAGATTTGAACAGCCTATCAAAAGGTGGTATCTTCTTTCTAAATACTACGTAAAATCAATCGATTTAGTGTATTATAATCGTTATCATCATAGATATAGCTGCTTAAACTCCTAAAAATTGATATCAAGGATTCAATTGTGGTGAATTATTTAAAAGAACACCGCTTTCAATATAAACAAAAATGTTCTGACAGTAAGAACATTGCGATCGCAGCATCTTTTCTTGGTTTGATAGCTTCTGGTTGCAGTCAACAAACAGCTATCAATGCCACAGCTAACTCAGATTCCTCCTGATATAGTTGCAGATGTTCATGCTCATTCTCTGCATGGTAAATCTTGGTCAAGCCTTGGTCGCCTGCTTGATCCCCTAACTCAAGATGCTTGTGCTTTCTATCAAGACCACGCTCTATTTGATGACTATAGAGGAGTAGTTTTAGATACTTCAGAGGGTAAAAGAATTGCTGAACCTTTGGGAGACAAAAAAGCTGTCATCCTGCGGAATCATGGCTTTTTGACGGTGGGGCAGAGAGTAGACGAAGCTGCTTTTTGGTACATTTATTTTGAGTGATCGGCTCAAGCCCAACTGCTTGCAGAAGCAGCTGGCAAACCACTTCCCATTGACCACGAAACAGCAACTTTTACTCATAACCAAGTAGGAACTCATTCCGGCGGTTGGTTTAGCTTTCAGCCACTCTACGACCGAATTGTGGGCGAAGAACCAGACTTACTAGAGTAGTTGGTGGTTATTTTTCTTCATTGTCTTTTTATACCCAAAAATAACGTGTCTATCAATTTGCGGCAGAATTTTTTCTTCTCTCTGGGTTGCTTGTTAGTAGCAACAACAGCTTGCTCAGAGGTTAAGTCTACCAGTCCGGCAACGATCGCTGCTAATCCTAGTCCATCCCAAATCGCAGTGTCGAATACAACTCAATTGTATGTTGCTAAATCTAAAGGTGGCTGGGACTTAAATTTAAAGTTAGCTGGGCTAGATCATTTCCCTTATCAAACTCAATTTACTGAGTTTAGTGGGGGTAATTTGATGGTACAGTCAATCAATGCTGGTGCGATTGACTTGGGATCTGCTAGTGAAATTCCGCCGATTTTTGCGATTGAATCGAAAGCATCTGTAAAAATTATTGCCACTCTCAAAGGGCCCACAGTTGGTCAAGTTGTACTCGTACCCAAGGACTCGACTGCCAAAACGATCGCTGACCTTAAAGGTAAGAAAGTGGGTTACGTTAAAGCTACAACTGCCCACTACTTCCTAATTAAAATGTTGGAGAAAGTCGGGCTAACGATGAAGGATATCAATGCAATTCCTTTATCGATACCCGATGGGCTTTCGGCTTTTCGTAAAGGACAGCTTGATGCTTGGGCTACCTACGGTTATTCCATCCCCCAAGCCAAAAAAGAAGGGGCGCGGGTGCTGGAATCTGCAAAAGATATTTTGAGTGGTAACTTCGTGATTATTGCTTCACCCAATGCGATCGCCGATCCCCAAAAGAAAGTAGCGATCGCTGATTTTCTCTGTCGTTTGCAGAAATCCCAAACTTGGCGGGAATCTAATCTCAAGCAATGGTCGAAGAATTATGCAACTACCATTGATGTTGATGAACGCATCGTTTATCAGGATGCCAAGCAAGGACAACAACAGCGTCGTCAAGAATTACTTCCTGTTTCTGATGCAGCTATTGCTTCTCAGCAAAAAGTTGCTGATACCTTTTTTCAAGCAGGTGTAATTCCCACAAAAGTTGATGTGAAACAACTTTGGGACAGCAGTTTTAACGAAGATATCGCCAAATGCCATTAAATAATTCGTAATTCGTAATACTTCTCTTCTTAGGCTGCGCTCAGTACAAGTTCGTAATTCGTAATTAAAGACATTTTCAGACGTTCGCGTAGCCTCTGGCAGAGAAGAGAAGTGCCTTGCGGGGGTGGAGGAGTTTGTGGCAACTTCAGGGGATTTAAACCCCGATGGTTCCTGAGCCTGTCGTACCACTTCGTGGAAGCAAGCTGTAGCGTCCCGTAGGGAAGGACTGAAACTGGCGCTACGTGTAGACGTAGGGATCTTAAACCCTTTTATTTACGATAATTGCAGCAAGAAGTAAAAAGCTAAATGTCAAAATCACCTTATTTTTAATAAGGGTAAAAATATGTTTCATGGAATAGAAAGAGAATTATTAAATGGAGTACCTTGGTTATTTGGGCAACAGTCTCAATTACCACATCATCTCCAATTAACAGATCACGAAGAACATGAGATACGTGATATTTGGGAATTCCCACCACAAGAATCTGCTGATGGTGAGCGTGTTCTTAAGCAGGAGATAAAACCGTTTCGGATTTTCAGCAAACTAAAAAGTTTTTCTTTAAAGGCGTAGGCGTAGCCCGCACTTCTCTAGGCGACAATGTGACGCAACATTTCGGCAGACTTCGACACATTATTGTATGCAGATGCGGTGTGGAAACAGCAAGCCAAGGTGGCAGTCAGCTAAATTTGCGTAGCGTTTATAATTCACGCCTAATGTGAATTAAAATGGTCTGCACCCAGATGCGATCGCTATTTATCACTCTAAACCAACGTAATCTTTTCAATCGTACCAACTTTATTATTTTCGTACCAAATCACATCAAGCTTCTCCACTCTGCCGACGATCTCAAACGACTGTGCATTTAGCTCGTCAACTACACGCTTACACTCTTGGGGATTACGAGAGTTAGCAATTCCAATGTGGGGAATGAATGGGATATCTTGACGTAACTCTTCAGTTAGCACTCCTGTATATAAGCGATCGTGCAGCTTAACGATGTTGCTATAACCTTCGTCAGGCACTAGGAATACGTGCCTATACTGGCTGAAAACATCATTGCTCAAGACCGCACACCGAATAACAAAGTCAAAAGCTTGGATTTGTTGCGTTACCTGCCGCACATGGTTAATGAATGGTGCTTCTGAAAAATTGAAAACCGGAAATACTAAGGTAAAGTGGGGATCGATAACTTGTAAATACAGTTCATCGTTCTGCTTTCGCACACTCTGAATCCAGGCGAAGTCAAAAGCAGAAATCATCGGATAGTTCACAACCAATAAACTTCGCACCATTCTTGATTACAATCACATCCAGTTTAGACCAGCGCGTTACACAGTGGAAGTCTGCTGTGAATTCGTGTTGAGGCAACGCCATAAAGTCTGACCAACTAAAGGTAGCAGGTTTTGCCAAACCCCAAACTCCCATTCCTCAGTGCTAACTTCGGGAGTTGCACCGTAACTTAATACGGGGAAACCTTTAGCTAAATGTTGCCCATGAGGGAGCGTTCGCCCTCTTCTTTCCCTGCTTGCTGAAAAAATTTTCCTAGCATAGTTGCAGAAAAATAAGTTTTCTCATGATATTTACAAGCTTTTTTGCAAATACTCTTTCTCAAGTTACTTGCTCATTACTGATGAATCATAGGTAATGGGTAATGGATATTCCCAATTACTCACTACCAATTTTTCTCGATCTAATCAGCTTGTGTAGAGTATCTATGATTCATAATGCAATCAGGAAAGCTCAGAAAAAGCGTTTATCCAGTGCTAAGAAGTTTGATTGGTTATTTATTGCCAATCAAATCTATCGGTGCTGTTCATACTTTTCCTGACTGGTAAATTATGATTCTTCTTCCTCTTCTTCAGCAATTGGGTAGACAAATGTAGAACGTCCAGTCAAAATCGACTTGCCCAAAGAGAGAGCTTTCTGAGCTTCGACAACAGCTTTATGCCTCCAGGTAGCTCGACGTTTATCTCGTTTTGATTTTGAAGTTTTCTTCTTAGGAACAGCCATGTCAGCAGATCGCGATTCTTCACAACCTTCTTATTCTAGGCCATCCACTGACGCTAAGGACAACAGTTAAGTCAGGAATAAGTAAGTTGAATTGAGCGGTTGATACTGAAGTGGGGACATCGCTGCTTGCACTTCTCTCTGTGTCGCTCAATCTTAAACCCGCTATTTTGGGGTTGACAGACTGCTAGCTGCTGGAACTGGATTAGATGTCAGCTCTTTTTCAAAGAAAAGTAGCGATCGCGCAGTTTTGAAGTAAGTCGCCCAATTTTGAGCATCAGGGCGCGATCGCCATTGGGGACGACTGACTTGTAATGTCAGAACTGGTGCGATCGATCCATAATTTTGTACGGACACGATTATTGAAACATCTGTAACCAAGATATCTTGGTCGAAACTGCGTTGAGCAGCTGCTCTTGCGGCTGCTTCTGCTCTGGTGAGAATGGTTTCATAGTTTTCATCTGGCAGGCTGTCAATAGCTAGATCAACTCTAGCGGTGTAAGCTCGCACAACCTGAGGTGCGATCCCCTCCGTCAAAAACCACGCCGGAACGGTAGCTATGAGCAAAACTACTAAAGGAACTATCCGGATTCTTCTGGCAATTTGGCTAATAACTGAAAAGGGAGTGATCGATGATGGTAGGTGAGCAGAAATCTTGCTCATGACCTTCTATCTCCTTAGTGATGATCTCTTATTGAAATTAAGTGAAAGTATTTTCCGAAAAGATAACGTAATAAAAACTACATTCTAACTGAAGATTCGATCAGAATCACCTAGATTACAAGACATAGGTTAGCTTTGTTTTTTTAGCAAAGCCAACCGCAATTTTAAGACCAGCAAACAATAACTGACAAAGAGCGGGATGGCAAATTACTGGGCGATCGCGATTGGCATCAATCAATATCAGTTATTTCAACCTTTAAGTTGTGCCCAAGCAGATGCTGAGGCACTAGAGGAATTTTTGGCAACAGATGCAGGTTTTCTCCCCAAGCACTGTCTGTTAATGACAGATACTTCGCCGCCGATTGGGGATCGATCCACCTATCCGACTAAAGAGAATATTTTGCTGCTGCTTGAGGATTTGGCAGCCACAAGTTGGCAACCGAACGACTATCTGTGGTTATTCTTTAGCGGTTATGGGGTCAACTACAAGGGCAAAGATTACTTCATGCCAGCAGAAGGCAACCCCGAGCTCGTCCAAGAGACTGGCATAGAATTGCGATCGCTAATGCAAAGTCTGCAACTTGCTGATCTAAATGTATTGCTACTACTCGATATTAACCGCGCTTTTGGCACCCAAGCGGATGCTCCCGTTGGCGAAGAAACAATAGAACTAGCCCAAGAACTGCAACTGGCAACAATTCTTTCTTGCCAACCAGAGCAATTTTCCCACGAAAGTAGCGAATTAGGTCACGGATTCTTTACAGCAGCTTTGTTAGAAGCTTTGCATTCTGGCAATGGCAGCAACTTGGCAGATTTAGAAAGCTACCTAAGCCTGCTCATGCCAAAATTATGTCAACATCATTGGAATCCTGTCCAGAACCCTGCCACTATTATCCCATCAAGGCAGCAAGTAATCTTGCCGAAATTGGCAATGGAAAGCGACTTTGAGGAGGAATCGGTGATTTATCCGGAAGAATCTTTTGCTGTTGCCCTTGCAGCTCCTCCCCTCGACGATTACCCTCGAACTTCAGCAGATCGAGGCAGATGGGGAGAAGCGACTGTGAACTCTTCCCAACAGGTAAAGGCTTACAAAGTCGAGAAGTCTAAGGGTGAAAAAGTCCAGGAGTCGGCTAACGGTTTAGTTTCCCAGCCAATGCCGGAAACTTCTTTAGGAGTGAATCCGAGGGGAAGATTTATCCCCAATTCCTCCCAAGGGTACGTCTCTCGATTGCCATCAAATCAGCCAAGCATCCCTTTTTGGAAACAGTTTATCTTATGGGGCGGAGGCAGCTTGCTGGTAACAGGTTTAATGGCCGTAGTTTTTCTGCGTAATCAAGAAACTTTTAGAATTAAGCAAATATCAAACACATCACCCAATGCTACTGCGAGCGATCGCCAGGTGATCCAGAATTTAGCAAGCGATGTCCACGACGGGCTACGCCTACGCACTCCACCAGTTAAACTCAACAATCAATCTAGCGCCCAAATAGTCTCTAGTTCCGAGTCAAAAAACCGGAATCAAGCAGTATTAGATTTGGCGAAAATGTCGCTCAGACAAACTCAGGCTAACGATTTGAGCTTGGCGATCGCTACAGCCCGGAAAATTAAACCCGGTGAACCACTGTACGAACAAGCCCAGGAAAATATTAAGATTTGGAGCCGGATGATTTTAGATTTAGCAGAAGGTCGTGCTAAACAAAGACAGTATGCTAGCGCTATTGCTGCCGCACGGTTAATTACCAAAGATGAAGACTCCTATGCCAAAGCACAAGCAGCAATTAACCTGTGGCGGTTAGAGGGCAAGCAGTATGTAAGTAACAAAACTCTTTTAGATGCAGCTAATGCCTTGATTAAGTCTGGACAGGCATCTACCTACAATCGGGCGATCGAAGTTGCCAAGAAAGTACCAGCAAGTCAACCAGGTTTCGATACTGCCCAAAAATCGATCAATAACTGGAGTGAGAAAATTTTAGATTTGGCCAAGCGTCGCGCCGCCGAAGGAGAACGTAATGCCGCAATTGCGACCGCTGCTTTAGTGCCAGAGGAGACAGGGGCTTACGAAGATGCTCAGGATGCCATCCAAAAATGGCAAAAAAAATAGTTTGGAGTTATGAATTATGAATTATGAATGATAAATTATGAGTTTTATTTTTAATTCCTCATTAATCACTTCTCATTCCTAACTTTTCCCTCAGCAGCCTGTATTAGCAGTACTGGGACACATCTTCGCCACAATCCTCGGCTAGATAGCACATGGCTCGGAAACGTAAACCAACCACTTCTTCATATAAGGGGTTGAGCTTGCACATCGGCGGAATGTGAAAGAGGGTTTTCCCGAATAATTTCACATCTCGCTCAAAGGGACACTGAGATGGAATCAGTTTGCACAAGCGGTGAGCTAGTTGGCGATCGCGGACTTGAATCTTATCTACCCGATGCCGTAGCGGTTGGAGAATATCCCAGTAAAACTTGGAAACAGAAGGGTGTAGCTGGCTTGCTTTCTGGCTACTAGTCTCTGCTTGATTAATTGAGACCCAGCTGGTCAGAAAAATCTTTTTTGTGGTGCTGTTGAATACTTTCATGGTTAATCCTCTGTGTAATTGAGGCTATTCAGCTTTTTGATGAATATATACAACGTGGCGACGACCTTTACCGGAAGAATCGCGTTCTGACTGCGATATAATATATACCTGAATAGCCACTTAAGTCAGAACTTAATTTATTACTACGTCAAGTTAATCGCAATTTTTTGGGGATCGGTAGCGTAATATTACGATCTTGTTCATAACTTCACCTACTTTAAATTTTAGTAAAGACATCTGTCATTCGATAGGTTTTAGTGTATCATTTACAAACCTTAATACAAGGTCTTCCTGGAAGTATTTTTGCTAAGTATAAATATCAGTTATATTCTAGTAGACGTCTTTCCTCTGCGTATTCCCGTTTCCCTATGTCAGAGCGTCCTGTTCATTAGGGACTTCCAAGAAATAAATAAAAATAAATTATCCATCTTGTGGGGTGGGCATCCTGTCCCATTGGTGTCAACTTAACCTAGAAGTTAGGCAAGGCATGCTTTCGAGGTTTCACCCTCACAAGAACAGCCCCTCTCCCAAAATTGGGAGAGGGGAGCAAATTCTCTAGTTCCCCGAATCCCAACTTGGGAGAAGGGGTTAGGGGATGAGGGCAAAACGTTGCAGTGGCAATACACACGTCTTCTAAGTTGTTTATTGGTCAGCACCTCTGTACCCTTAGGGCGCGGTTGTAAAGGCAATCCCATTTTTTGAATTTCTAAAAAAAGCGAACTAACAGTAAAGTGATAATCGCCTCATGTTTGCCAGTACCAGGAGGCATTTCTACCAGCACCTCATCCTCACTTTCATAGCGCTTGTCGGTGCCATCATCAAAATTTACATACTCTTCCAGAGTGTTAATTTTTATTGGTGTTTTAGTCATAGCGATCGCCTCCAAGAACTATAGACAAGTTCTATACCCATGATCAAAGACTCTATCTCACACCAAAGCGCAAAGACTTTGAGAAAAACTCTGCGTCTTTGCGCCTCTGCGTTAAATTGTGATTTTACCCTACGATGCTACCTGAGCAGCAGTGCGAGTGCGGCGTCTTCTGCCATCGGCAACTTTTACAGGTGGCTCATCAGGAATTTGCATCAACAAAGTCACAGATGGCTGACATTGCAATTCCCGACGGATGGAACGTTGCAATTCTCGTTCTAAAGTACCTTGCAATCCACCCCAGTCTATATCTGCGGCTTCACCTTGCCCAACAGCAAATTCTGACCAGCGCACTGTGAGGATTTCTTCAATCCGTTGTTTTACCCAGGTTTGCAACAGCGATCGCTCTACACTTGTAACTACACCGCGTAGGTGAATTTCTGGTTTTGCCAACAGTTTACCATTCCAATCAATGGCAGCTGCGATCGTGATAATGCCTTCTGAAGCCATGCGTTGGCGTTCTTGCAATACTTTGGAACTTACCATACCTGAACTAGTAGTATCCACCAGTTCGATACCACATGGCACTTTACCAGCGACGCGAATGGAATCTTCAGTCAGTTCGACAACATCACCATTCTGAATAATGATTATGTTTTCTGCGGGAATGCCCATACTCTGAGCCGTTTCTGCGTGCTTCACCAGCATTCGATGTTCGCCGTGAAATGGCACAAAGAACTTGGGTCGAGTTAAGGCTATCATCAGTTTTTGTTCTTCCTGACAGCCGTGGCCGGAGACGTGAATCCCTTTATCCCGACCATAGACCACTTTCGCCCCCTGAATCATCAATTTATCGATGGTGTTGACTACAGCGATCGTATTTCCAGGAATTGGGTTAGCAGAGAATACTACCGTATCTCCTTGGCGGATTTTAATGTGAGGATGTTCTTTGTTGGCAATCCGGGTCATTGCTGCCATCAATTCACCCTGAGAACCTGTAGTTAAAATTAAAACTTTATCATCAGGGAGATTGCGGACTGCGTGCAATGGTTGCAGCAGATTATCTTCACACTTGATGTAACCTAAATTGCGGGCATGAGCAATCAAGTTCAGCATGGAACGCCCCACAACCGTTACTACACGGTTTTGCTTCTTGGCGATATCCAAAATCATGTTGATGCGATGCACACTAGAAGCAAAGGTAGTGACAAATAATCGCCCAGTGGCTTGACTAAATACTCTCTCCAGATTCGGATAAACTGAACGTTCCGAAGGTGTAAATCCTGGTATTTCAGCGTTAGTGGAATCACTCAGTAAGCAAAGAACGCCTTTTTCACCATGTTCTGCTAGACGTTGCAAGTCAAACTTTTCCCCATCCACTGGGGTGTGGTCAATTTTAAAATCACCTGTGTGAATGACTACACCAAGGGGAGTCTGAATCGCAACAGTGAAACTATCAGCGATGGAGTGGGTATTACGGATATATTCCACTAAAAAGTTTTTGCCAATCCGCACCACATCACGGGGGAGAACAGTTCTGATTTGGGTGCGATCGCGCACTCCGGCTTCTTCCAGTTTCCCCTCTAGCATGGCCATTGCTAGTCTTGGCCCATAAATCACGGGGATATCAAATTGCTTGAGATGAAAAGCAATCCCGCCAATATGGTCTTCATGACCATGAGTTACGATCATCCCTTTAATTTTGTGACGATTTTCCCGCAGATAGGTGGTATCTGGCAGAACAATATTTACTCCATGCATCGCCTCTGTGGGAAAAGCCAATCCTGCATCTAACAGGATAATTTCATCGTCATACTCAAAAAGACAGGTATTTTTGCCAATTTCATGCAAACCGCCCAAAGGAATAATTTTCAAGGCGGAATTGTTAGCTTCGTTTTTAGCCATTTTATCCTTAGATCGTTACTTGTGGTTAATTGAATTGATAGTTAATGAACTTGTATTTTAAGACAACAT
The DNA here is from genome assembly GCF_054880495.1 of Nostoc sp. NCBI lineage: Bacteria > Bacillati > Cyanobacteriota > Cyanophyceae > Nostocales > Nostocaceae > Nostoc > Nostoc sp. Next base: position 2,909 of record NZ_JBTYKD010000046.1, on the reverse strand, counting down.
CATCTGTCTCTTAAGTCAGTCCCAAAGCAATCAAGTTTTAATTGATATCTTCAATTTTTTATTCAATAAAATCAACTGTACACTCAAGGATTCATAGTATATCTATCAGTCCTAGCACAGGTTTTTTAAATTGCAACTTATGAACAATTATGATCATTGTTTATATGTATCTTTGGCAATGAGCAGATAGCCAACGCTTAACTATTTGGTGGCTAGATTAAACTAAGTTCTTTCAGAACCGCTTCTAACTTTTGACTTACTTCTAAGTCAGCTTCACATAGCGGCAGACGAGTTGAACCAACCTCCCAACCTTGAAGTTTCAGTGCTTTTTTCACTGGAATCGGATTTGAAGTGAGAAATAGAGCTTTAAACAACGGGAAGAGTTGGAGATGAATCTCGCTGGCTACCTCAATTTTCCCCGCACGAAAAGCTTGGATCATCTGCTGTAGTTGGTTTCCTACCAGATGAGAAGCCACACTTACCACACCCTTTGCCCCGATCGCTAACAAGGGCAAAGTCATGTAATCATCACCAGAATAGATGTGGAATTCTTTTGGTGTCAAGCGACGAATTTCGCTTGCCTGATCTATACTACCAGTAGATTCTTTGATCCCGATAATATTGCTAACCTCAGCTAATCGGGCAACCGTTTCTGGCTGAAGGTTTTGTCCGGTACGACCGGGGACATTGTATAACAACAACGGTAGGTCGGGACAGGCTTGTGCTATCGCCTTAAAGTGCGCTTCCAATCCCGCTTGTGGCGGTTTGTTGTAATAAGGAACAACTTGTAAGCAACCATGTACTCCTATCTTAGACGCTTTTTGGGTGGCAGCGATCGCTTCTTTGGTAGAATTTGATCCACAACCTGCGATTACCTTGGCTTTTCCTGCCACGCATTGTAATACTTCGACAAACAACTGGTATTCTTCATCCCAACTTAGGGTCGGGGATTCTCCTGTTGTACCGCACATCACCAATGTATCTGTACCGTTGTTAGCTAAATGCACCGCCAGTTCTGCCGCTACATCATAGTTGACACTACCATCTGCTTTAAACGGCGTAATCATCGCGGTTAAGACATTGCCAAAATCTCCCACCCTTTTTTCACTCCTGATTACCCATGTTTTTCTATCTTGGTGGTTTTCTATTGTAATAACCTATATACAATTTACTTTCAAGTGTCATTAATCATTTGTCACTTAATCAATGATTAATGAGTAATAGCTAATGGTTTGAGTAGATTTTTCTCTACCAATAACTCCGCGATTTGTATTGCATTCAATGCTGCACCTTTACGGATTTGGTCGCCACATAACCATAATTCCAAGCCACAAGGATGAGAAATATCCTGACGAATTCTTCCCACTAAAACTTCATCTTTACCTGTTGCTTCAATTGGCATCGGAAAATGATTAGTTCCCCAATCTTCGACCAATTTCACTCCAGGGGAGGATTTTAAAATTTCTCTGGCTTCCTTGGCACTAAAGGGAGTCTCAAATTCTAAATTAATTGCTTCTGAGTGAGCGCGGAGTACGGGAACCCGTATACAGGTCGCAGTGATTCTGATTTGCTGCGTACCAAATATTTTTCGGGTTTCGTTAACCATTTTCATTTCTTCCTCACAATAACCCAAATCGTTTAATGGGGAGTTATGCGGGAATAAATTAAATGCCAATGGGTAAGGCAATATTTCGGCAATTGGCGGCTGTCCTTGTAGTATAGCGCTTGTTTGGGTTTTGACTTCTGCCATTGCTCTAGCACCAGCACCACTGGCAGATTGGTAGGTTGAGGCGACAATACGTTGCACTGGTTTAACCTTATGCAATGGCCATACTGCCACAGCCATTAAAATTGTTGTGCAGTTGGGGTTAGCAATAATGCCTTGGTGATTAGCTGCGGCTAGTGGGTTGACCTCTGGTACTATTAAGGGAACTTCCGGGTTCATCCGAAAGGCACTGGAGTTGTCAATTACCACTGCCCCCTTTTGCACAGCAATTGCTGCCCAAGTTTTGGATGTAGAACCACCTGCACTAGCTAATACTATATCGACATTTTCAAAGGCGCGATCGCTCACTGCCTCAACTGGGATATTTTCCCCTTTAAACGGCAGCGATTGCCCGACACTGCGTTCTGATGCCAATAACTTCAGGTTAGCAATCGGAAAATTACGGCTTTCTAATAATTCCAGCAACTCTGTGCCAACTGCACCAGTCGCCCCCAAAATAGCTAAACGATACGATTTCGACAACCTTGCTTCCTCCTTTAAGAGATTTTAGGCAATTTCTGGGAACAATTGACAATTTACTTATATTTAAATAGCGATCGCAATCTCGAAATACATTTTGAATAGATTTATATTTTCTCTAATTTAGTCTATCTCTATATATCTAATACATTTCTTTTATTGGCTATTTATTAAGTTAAGTGATGTTGCATTCTCCAACGGCTATCCAATTTACCTATCGATTTTAACTATATATATATTATTATACAATAAACCGCCATTTAGCAGAAAAATTGAGATATCTGCACTTAAACGTTTAATATGCATCCCACTTGTAAGGCAACAAACCTCTTGGCTTGCAAAGTTGCTTACCAATATGATCAATATACTAGGAGCGAAATGCATAAAACCAGCAGAACAGAAAACTGAGCTAGGCGGCTAGGCAAAAGATGCCCTCTCGTACCACAACTTAATAATAGCTAGACTCAACACTATAACTTTAACTTGGGGGTACTAACCACTCGCTGATAACCAGGATATCACAGCGTTAGCTCAGTGAATATATTAATTGGTGACATACTCCTACACTGATTGCAAGCAATACAGTGTAGGCATCTGGGCGACTCGCGGTATCCCGTCGGACAAAAACTCTCGCTTTGTTTAGACTGCACGAGATGCCCCACCG
>NZ_JBTYKD010000045.1:0-10168 GCF_054880495.1 Nostoc sp. | reverse complement strand
ATTGGTAATTGGGATGAGGAATTAATTGAGCCAGCAACTTTTGCCAGTACGGGTGAACCAAGGATGCATAACAAAGCGATTAAGAAGTACAAAGGTAAACGTAAAAACTGATCCAGCCTCGTCTTCTCCCAACGCCAAGGAGCGTTTCCTAGAGAAGGGGAGCCACGCCCTGGCTGCTTTTGCTTTTTAAATTTTAGAGAATTCGCGCCAGAAATCTTAGTTGTTTTAGTCATTAGCATGGCAAGAGGTAAGTGATAACCAGGAACGCACAGGATTAACTGTAGGTGTTTGGGCTACCAGGATCATGTTACCATTCGCATCCATTACTCATGCCTGAGCTTCCACAATCTTATTTAGAGCGCTTCTGAAATTGCATAGAGTTTCACTTCCCTATGGACGCTGCGTGAACGTTCAAACTAACCGCGAGCAGTTTATGGTTTTTAACGCTAACACCAAACGTATTGATTTATAGTGGTTCTGAATTGTATAGAATATAGACGACTCATCGGGGCACAGGAATGCTATTTTCAAAAATCTATGCAGTTTATTGGGCAGATTAACTATCTTTTGATCAAATACCAAAAACCTGATCAAGGTTGACCAGGTTTTATCGAGTTCACAGGTTTCAAATTGTTAAACTAATTAAGTGATTGAAAGTTAATAACTAGGGTGGACTAAACAACGAACAAACTCAGCATACTTGCTTTTTTCCGCTTTGGGATTTGGCTTTGCCTTCTATTCTACATTAGGCTTTTTACCACTGCTATATTTAATCTGCTGAGATTTGCTTGGGTTGATGACAGGAGACACTAAGTCATTTACCCTTTTAATTTGGTTTGATTTTGTTTGGTGTCCTACTATTTAACTTATCACTTAGTTTATAAGTTGCAACTCTTAGTTTACTAAAGTTGACCTTTTGTTAGATTTTGCAATCTAGAGCCAGAAGTTTGATCCCTAATTCTCTTTTCAAGAAAGTTGAAGGGATCTTCGAGAGATCAACATGGCTAACTCAACTGCATTGTCACCAATTCCACATAATCTGACTGTTATCCAGATGGTCGGTGAGACTACGTCCAATGGCGTCAATTTCTGCCAAGTGGACGGCAGATATTTGGATTTGGGCGGCTAATGCGTTGTCTAGTGCTTGCTCGGGATAACGCGCCCCAGCGATGGCATTTGCTTGGGGTTGGGCAATTAACCACGCCAAAGCTAACTGAGCAAGGGTACAATTATGATCAAGGGCTATGGGACGCAGTTGTTGTAGCGCTTGTTGAGCGCGTTCAAAGTTTTCGCCTTCAAACAGTTTATTTTTAGCACGGTTATCTGCTGGGTCGAATTGATGACCGAGAGCAAATTTTCCGGTTAACAATCCCTGTGCTAAAGGCGAATAAGCAAGGATAGAAATATTATTTTCGATACAATAGGGCAATGCATCTTGTTCTACCTGTCTCCAGAATAAAGAATAGGGTGGTTGTAAACTATCAATACGTCCATAATTTGCTGCTTCTGCCAACTGGGTGTGGGAAAAATTGGAAACACCAATCGCTCGAATTTTACCTTGCTTTTTAAGCAGGTTAAGAGCGCTCATAGTTTCTTCAATAGGTACTATTTCACTATTAAAAGCACCGGAGGGCCAATGAATTTGGTAAAGATCGATGTAATCAGTTTTCAGGTTTGCTAGGGAGCGATCGCAAGCTTCAATGACTTGTTCATACTTGAGATGGTTAGCGAAAACTTTCGTCGCATATTCCACGCGATCGCGTACATCAGATAAAGCTTCAGCGACAATTCGCTCAGAGTGTCCTTCACCATAAACTTCAGCAGTATCAATTGTCGTGATCCCAGCTTCAAATCCGGCTCGGATCGTTTTAATCGAGTCAGCATCCTCAACTCCCACCCACATTTTTTTACCAGCTTGCCAAGTTCCCATCAAGATGGGTGTGATTTTGACTTCAGTTGTACCTAGCGCTCGCTTTTCCATAACTGCTTCCTAATTCATTCCCTTGGACAGTTTTATACTTTATCGGTTTTAGCTTTAAATTAAATCAGAGTTACAGTAGATGCTGATGGAATTGACTACAACTTTTCATGCTCTCAAAGAATGGGCAGTTGCCATAAATGCCTTGGAAAGTGGCAAAACAATTATGTTGCTCCGCAAAGGCGGTATCCATGAACGAAATGGAAATTTCCAAGTTGCCCACAAGCAAATTTTGCTTTACCCTACTTGTGAACATCAACAAGCTTTCATGCTGAAAGCTGAGTATGCCAATGGTGTTTATCCAGTAACATCAGGTTGGCATCCTGAAACAGTTCGCATCGGCAGTTGGGCTGAAATTACCGATATTTTGCCAGTGAGTGACGAATTTATTGTGAATGGGTTGCTTCCCTTCCATATTTGGAACGAGCATTTTATTAGCGATCGCCTCAAATGGAAACCACGCCAGCCGCTTTATATTCTCCTCCTGCGGACATATAAACTACCCCAAGAGCAAGAAATTCCCTATTACCCCAAATACGCTGGCTGTAAGTCATGGATTGATTTAAATCAACCAATTGAGTTGCAAGCAGCAAAACCAGTTTTATCTAATTCTGCATACACTCAATTAGTAGAGACAATTCGCGGCATTGTCGGCGATAAGTTGTATGCTCAATCCTTCTAATAACCCAAGTTGCTGCCCAGATGCCCGACTTCTTGAAAAAGTCGGGCATCTAAATCTAACTTAAGTAAGCGCCATTCTAGCCTACGGTTAATTTTATTTTTACTTGATCACGACTTACGCAAACAATAGCTCAAAAGAATGATTGTTTAGGTAGTGGCAATACCCTGCAGTCAGCTAAAGCTACATGAATTGCCCCTACCACGTGTAGTTTTGCGTAAGTCGTATTTAGAAATGATCTCTGAGTTGCTACTCAATAATTTTGTCATATTGATTGGTGTCATCTTCCTGCAATTCTTTCATCTCCACCAACACATCCCCCAAAGTTTTTTTATCTAGCCATTGATGACGTTCTTTGGTGTAATCCCCTTTACCAGGACTGAAATATTGAATAAACCTAATAGTATCGGCAACTCCCAGAGAATTGATTAAGGCATTGTAGCCCTGTTTGATAATTTCATTTTTGGTTTTCATCATTGTTTTCCTTGGCTTGTATTACTTCTGCCAGCCATTGAACGGGGTTATTAATCAATACATTAATTCAGAGCTTTTCTGGGCTTTTTTAAAGAGTCTATCATCTGTTGTCAGAAATACATCAGCCTCACTTCTTTCGGCGCAAGCGATATGGGTGGCATCATAGCTGGAAAATCCTAATTTTTGGAGTTCGGCAGTACGGTATTTAATGAAAGCGCTATTAATAACTTTGATTTTAGCAATGAGGAGTAATTTTTTGACGTTTTGTAGTCTTTCTAAATCAGGTGTTTGATTTAATTCGGCAATTAAAGCACTGCTATTGATAAGTTTCCAAGTCTCTGATTGACATTGACTCAGGATTGTCATAACTGCCTGTGCTTCTAGATAAATACGGGATTGTGTCTGGTCATCAAACGGACGATTCAAACAACAAGCATCAAGATAAATTTTATATTGTTTGCTCATAGTGTTGAATCAACGGAACTTTACAAGTAATTTCCAAAATCTGCGCTTATATATGTAAGCAGAAAAACAAATAGTCTGATTGCAAACTTCAGCCAAAATAGTATTTATTGTTACACACAAATAAAAAAAGCGCGGATAATATAAGAAAAATCTCCCCTAGAAGGAAGGTGAGGGAAAGCTGTTTGTCTTTGTGTCCTACTAGCAGCTTTCTCAGGGTATGAGTTGTTAAGTAATTATCCTGTACTGGATAGAACTTAATTACATTTTGTCTGAAGTATTAGGCAAAAAAGTATTCCCAAGGGTGAGATGGGACTTGACAAAATTCTGCTATTATGCATCTTTAACTAAAAGCAAAGGAGTTTGCAATGCACCGACAAATGTGCTGGTTATCTAAATCTGGTGGTGACGGAGAGAAAATTTTGTATTTGCAGACAGAACCCAATCAACCTTGGCGTCCCTACACAGCTTTTGGACATTTTACAGTCCCAGATTATAAAATACCAGGTGGTTCTAAAGGTTGGGCAACTTATCAAAAACTTCTCAAAGCAGGCTGGACACTAGTACCTAGCACACGCGCAAATGAGTTTGGCAGCAGCAGCTACGCAGAGTCAACAATCCAAAATCAATAGTTAGGAGTTTGGAGAGACGCGATTAATCGCGTCTGTACAGGAGTTATATATTGTCCCCCTTGTCCCCCAAGTTTTCCTCACCACCCTCTGGGGGAACCTTCACCGCGAGGATCAGCCGCCCCTTCTAGAGTTCCATCAGATGTCACAGCGATCGCATTACCATTACCCCAAGGAGGAGTTTCCTTAATTTTATGCCCCCGACGGCCTAATTCTTGCATTGTCAGAGCATCCAAACCCCAAGATTCTACGCGCAACTCATCTGGAAGCCACTGATGATGTATGCGTGGAACAGAAACAGCCGCGCCAACATCCATGTTGTATTCCAGCACATTCAGGATCACTTGCAAAACCTGGGTGATGATGGTGCTACCACCAGGCGCACCTGCTGCCATGCGGAAATGACCATTTTCTGTGACAATTGTGGGAGTCATGCTAGATAGAGGAGTTTTACGGGGTGCAATGCTGTTGGCATCATTACCAACCAAACCAAAGGCATTAGGTACTCCTGGCGCAGCAGCAAAATCATCCATCTCATTGTTGAGGACAATTCCAGTTCCTGGTGTCACCACACCAGCACCAAAACCAAGGTTAATGGTGAAAGTCAGACTGACGGCGTTGTGTTCTTCATCTACAACGGTAAGATGACTGGTTTCAGGAGATTCATGGCGAGTCGCTTGTAGTTTGAGAGATTGATTAGATAACGGGATGATATTTTCTCTCAAACTCTGATTGTTAGCTTGACTAAAACGTTGTAGTGTCTCTTTGTCTACTGGCTTGACTTCGGTTGAGGGTCTAGCCACTTGCATATTAATTTCTTGACGGCGTTTTTTGGCGTAAGCTGGACTGAGCAGTTCTTGTACAGGGACTTTGACAAAATCAGGATCGCCTAAATATTGGGAGCGATCGGCGTAAGCAATCTTCATTGCTTCTACCATTAAATGTATAGCGTCAGGATGATGCCATCCTAAAGATTTTAAATCAGTGTCACCGATAATATTTAAAATCTGCAATAGGTGAACGCCTCCTGATGATGGTGGTGGCATTGAGCAAATTTTAGCTTTGCGAAAGTTTCCACAAACGGGAGTGCGCCAGATTGGTTTGTAGGCTTTGAGGTCTTCTAGAGTAATTAAACCACCATTTTTTACCATATCAGAAGCGATCGCCCGAGCAATACTTCCGGTGTAAAAACTTTGAGGATTTTCGGCAATTGCGGTTAAAGTGCGTGCCAAATCACGCTGCACTAGCTTCTCCCCTGGTTGATAAAATTCGCCGTTGCGAGTGAAAATTTCCCGCGCTGCTGGATTGTTGAGAATTGCCTGCTTGCGGTTTTTGTACTCTGGGAGCGAACGCCAAGTAACTTGAGGACTGAGGACAAAACCATCTTTAGCCAAAGCGATCGCAGGTTTCATCACCTCCTGCCAAGAGAGTTTACCATAGCGACGATGTAATTCATAAAGTCCCGCCACCGTTCCTGGTGTCCCGACTGCCAAATAACCATTAATACTTGCATTTGGTAGCACGTTTCCTTTCGCGTCCAGATACATATTTCTTGTAGCTTTTAGGGGTGCGCGTTCCCGGAAATCTAACGCTTTCATCTCGCCAGTTTTCTCAGAGTGCATCAGCAAAAATCCGCCGCCACCGATTCCCGCCGAAAAAGGCTCAACTACAGAGATTGTAAAAGTTGTGGCTACGGCTGCATCTACTGCATTACCACCTTTGCGTAACATCGAAATTCCCGCTTCACTTGCTAGGGGATGGGCTGAAACCACCATTCCCTTTTTGCTGCGTAGGGGTAAAGTCAAGGCGGCTGAGGCAACTTGGCTGTAAAGGACGACAGTCAAAGAAAAGATGGCGATGGCAACCTGCTTGGATTTAGCAACAGTAAGCATTTTTAGTTTAGTTATTGAGGCGATACAATTTTTTCTAAAATATTATACTTGTTTAGCATCTTAGTGTGAGATTATTAATATAATTTGAGAATCTTAGAGTACTTATGAATACTATGTTACTAAAAACAAGTAAGACATTTTTTAAAGCTTTAACTATTGGATTATGTATCTCTAGCGGAAGCGTTCTCTCTCAGACACTACCGCTTTCCTCTAACTTAGTAGGTTTTAATACGCCTGAAGGTGAAAAATTATTATTTGAGAGTAAATCAAAAGAAGACTTCTTTCCACTGATTATGCAATTCACCACTCAAAATAATCAGGCATATTGTGGTGTTGCTAGTATAGTTATGGTACTGAATAGTCTACAAATTCCAGCACCAGAAGCACCCCAATACAAGCCATATCGAGTATTTACTCAAGAAAACTTTTTTAACAATAATAATGCCAAAAAAGTGCTAACTCCTGAAGCTGTGTCTCAACAAGGTATGACTCTAGACCAGTTAGGGAAATTACTAGCGAGCTATGACCTTAAAGTTAATGTTTACCACGCTGCCGACACTAGTTTAGAGGAGTTCCGCAAACAAGCGGCAGAAAATTTAAAAGAACCGCAAAATTTCGTTGTAGTAAACTATCTACGGAAAGAAATAGGTGAAGAGAAAGGTGGGCATATTTCCCCTTTGGCAGCATATAATGAGCAAACAGATAGATTTTTAATTCTTGATGTTAGTCGTTATAAGTATCCACCAGTTTGGGTAAAAACAGCAGATTTATGGAAAGCAATGCTTACAAATGATCCCTCATCAAAGAAAAGCCGTGGCTTTGTATTTGTAAGCAAAAACCTTTGATATAACAATCTGTTCATTGAATTCATGAATCCTGCAATCGCCCATCCTCTATATAAACAATGCGATCGGGAATATTTAAAATGCGAGCTAATATGGATACCATAATTACACCAAAAAGAATCGAGTTGCCACCAGGCGCAGTGTTGAAACTTTTAGGAGATTGGCAAGACTATCAAGTATTAAGTCAGCAACTAGGCGATCGCTCGTCGCCTCGCATTAAATATCGAAGAGGGGAAATTTTGCTGATGGCACCACTACCAGAGCATGGAAGAGATGCGAGTTTGTTGGCATTGATAGTAATAGCTCTACTTGACCACTTAAACCGCATATACGACTCATTTACGCCCATCACCATGAGCTTGCCAGAAATTAGTGGTATTGAACCAGACTATTGCTTTTACGTTGAAAATTGGAGAGCAGTAGTAGGCAAAAAAAGAATTGATTGGGAGTCAGATCCACCACCAGATTTAGTAATTGAAATAGATGTGACAAGCTACACCGACATTAATGATTTCTTGCCTTATCGAGTGCCAGAAGTCTGGATATTAAAAAGTCATCAGTTATTAATTTATAGATTGCAAGCAGAAAGTTATGTGCTTACAGAAAGCAGCTACTTTCCTAACGTCAGAGAAATTGTGCAGCAATGTCTTGAAATTGCAGCAGAGCGAACAACAAGTGAAGCGATTAGATGGTTAAAGAAGTTTTTGCATAAACATTAAAGATCCCCCTTAGTCGCCCTTTTTTACGGGTAAGTAGAGCCATTTTTAGCCCCCCTTAAAAATGGGGGTTGGGGGGATCAAGTCTTATCCGAACCGTATTAACTCCCCAACACTAGTAGGGAAGGGGCTGTTCTTGTTAGGTATGTATTGGACTCAACACAGAAGCGCTATAGGCAATTGCATCTTGCCTATCCTTGAGATCAAACTAATCCCTTCGATTTCCGAAACTCCTGGACAACATCTTTAATATCACGTAATTCTCCCTCAACTAAATAGTTTAACTGTCGCATTTCATCTGCCGAAATCTTGCCGGCAAGTTGTGCGATCGCTTTTCTTAATTCGGGATATTTTTTTAAGATTTCTTGTCGGACAATTGGCACAGTTTCATAAGGTGGAAAATAGTGTTTATCATCTTTTAGTACAACTAAACCTAAGCGAGAAATCTGTCCATCAGTAGAATTACCCGCTACCATATCTACCTGTTTTTGAATCAAAGCACGATATATTAAACCCAAGTCCATGATTTGGGGTGATTTGGCAAAACGTAAACCGTAAGTTTTAGCTAATCCGGGAAAACCATCTTCACGTTCTAAAAATTCGTAGCCGAAACCACCGCGCCATTGTGGTGTATATTGAGTAGCCTCGGAGAGAGTTTGAATGTTATAGCGTCTGGCATCTTCACCCCGGACAATCATCGCAAAAGTATTTTCAAAACCTAAGCTTGGCATGACTTCCAGATTGAATTGTTTGGAGTATGCTTGTTTTAACTTTTCATAAACTTCTTTGGGATTGTTAACTGCTTTTTGTTTTAAAATTCCAGTAAAAGCTGTACCTGTATACTCAATATAAGCATCAATTTTGCCAGCAGTAATTGCACTATGACAAACAAAAGAACCACCCAGATGGAGACGACGATCTACTTTTAAATTAGTTGTCGCCTCGATTTGCTGTGCTAACAATTCGCCTAAAATATCTTGTTCAGTAAAATCTTTGGAAGCAACGATAATATTAGCAGTGCTGCTACTATTTAAATTCGGCGTGCAGCTAGTGATTACCAATAACAAGCTAAAGGTTAAAAAGCAAAGTGTTAAAAATCTTTTCATTAATTTTGAATTTTGAATTTATTCTCCAACCAGCCAATTGCAAAGTCAGCCAGTAATGCAATTCCCGCCGCCGGAACTGCACCAGCTAAAATTAACTGATCATTCACAACTGATATCCCGCGAAAAATAAACACTCCCAAACCACCAGCCCCAATTGCTGCGGCAATAGTTGCAATACCTATGGCAATTACCGTTGCGACTCGCACTCCTGCCAAAATTACTCCCATTGCCAAGGGAATCTCAACTTGTAATAACAATTGTCTATCTGTCATTCCCATCCCTCTTCCAGCTTCCCGAATCGCTGGATCAACACCAGTAATACCTGTGTAAGTATTACGAATTATCGGCAGCAAAGAATATACAATCAGAGCAACAATTGCTGGTACTGCGCCAATTCCGCCAATTATGGGAACAGGAATGAGTAAGCCAAACAGTGCCAAACTAGGAATAGTTTGCAGGATATTCGCTATGCCGAGAATTGGTTGGCGAAGATAAGTTTTACGTGTAATCAAAATACCTAATGGAATGCCTATAAGTATGGCAATTCCAATTGCAATTCCTACCAGAAACAGGTGTTCTAGAGTATGCTGAAGAATTTCTGGGGCATACTTAACGAGAAAGAAATTTTTCATAAAGTGTTTTACAAGGAACGCAGACATTGGAGAAAGGCAAGGCTTTCTGGGTGTTGCGATCGCATAAATTCATCTGTTGTCCCCAATACTACCAATTCTCCGTCATACATTAAACCAATTCTCGATGCCAAAATAAAAGCTTCTTGAATATCGTGGGTGACAAAAACAACTGTCTTGCCTAATTCCTGCTGCAAATGCCGAAACTCTTGTTGAAGTTCCAACCGCGTAATCGGATCGAGTGCGCCAAAGGGTTCATCCATCAACAACACTGGCGGATCTGCCGCTAAAGCCCTGGCTACGCCTACTCTTTGCCTTTGTCCTCCCGAAAGTTCGTGCGGATAACGCTGGGCAAATTTTGCTGGTTCTAAACCCACCAATTGCAACAATTCATAAACCCGCATTTTAATTTGTTTTGGTTGCCAACCTTCCAAAGTCGGCACTAAACCCACATTACGTTCTACAGTGAAATGGGGAAATAAACCAATTTCTTGAATGACATAACCAATTTTTCGCCGCAGTTTAATTTGATCCCACTGAGTTGTTGGAATGCCCTCAAATAAAACTTCGCCTTGTGTGGGTGTGAATAGGCGATTAATTAACTTCATTGTTGTAGTTTTGCCGCTTCCACTGCGTCCAAGTAATACGAGTGCTTCTCCTTGGCGGATGGCAAAATTCAGATTTGACACCAATGGGCGATGATTGCGGCTAAAGGTAACATCGCGGAATTCGACGGCAGTTTGGTTATTTTGCGGCAT
>NZ_JBTYKD010000044.1:0-11476 GCF_054880495.1 Nostoc sp. | reverse complement strand
AGATTGTTTTCAGGATAAACTCGTAATAAATGTGGTTTAATATATATATAAGAAATGGTTTAATTTTTTATAAAGTTTAATAATCAATCACTGGTAAAAGACACGATGGCAGCAGACTATCCAGGCATTGATATTGCGCCATTTATCGATCACGCCCTGTTAACGCCAACAGCTACTCCAGAGCAGGTTGAGCAGTGGTGTGAAGAAGCATACAGATTCAATTTTGCGGCGGTTTGCTTGTACCCCGCCTATGTTAAACAAGCAGTCGAACTCCTTCACGGCAAGAACCCGAAAGTCTGTACGGTGATTGGCTTTCCTGCTGGTGCGACGACTTCAGCAGTGAAACTGTATGAGGCTCAAGAAGCGGCGGATAGTGGGGCTACTGAGTTGGATGTGGTAATGAATTTGGGCTGGTTGAAAGCTGGTAAAACTGAAGAAGTCTACCGAGAGATTGCCGAAATTTGTGAAGAGACGGGCCAAACTGTCAAGGTAATTTTGGAAATCAACCTGTTGACAGATGCGGAGAAAAAAATAGCTGCTGAAATAGCTATGGAGGCGGGAGCGGCATTCTTAAAAACTAGTACAGGTTTGAATGGCGGTGCAACAGTGGCAGATGTGCGACTTTTGCATGAATTGGCCAAAGATAGGGTGGGAATTAAAGCTTCGGGTGGTATCCGCACTATCCATCAAGCCTTAGACTTAATCGTAGCGGGTGCTACTAGATTAGGCACATCTCGCGGTATGGATTTGCTCCGCCAACGCGATAACCTGGGAAAGGGTGAATAGTCATTTGTCATTTGTCATTTGTCATTTGTCCTAAGCTAATGACCCTTGACTAACGACTAATAACTAGTGACTAATGACTTAAGAACTAATGAGTAGAACCTACAAAGCAACGGGAATTAATCTCAAAACCCAAGTGCTGGGAGAATCAGATAAAATAGTGACGATTTTGACACGGGAATTCGGTTTGATTCGAGCAGTAGCTCCAGGGGCACGTAAGCACAACTCCAGCCTGGGCGGTAGGAGTGGGATGTTTGTTGTGAATGAACTATTGATTGCCAAAGGGCGATCGCTTGATAAAATTACTCAAGCACAGACGTTAAAAACTTATCCTGGTTTAGCTAAAGATTTGGGAAAATTGGCTGCCAGTCAGTATTTAGCAGAAATAGTCCTGTGTCAAGCTTTGAGCGAACAACCCCAAGAAGAACTTTATGAGTTGTTCAATGAACATCTCCATCGGTTGGAGGCGGTATCTAGTGCGAATCCATCTGGTGTTTTGGCTCATCTGGCTCATGGCGTGTTTCACCTTTTAGCCTTAGCAGGACTGACGCCGCAAGTGCAAGTTTGCTGCCTATCTGAGCATCCCCTCAAACCAGACTTTACAGATCCCAACTGGCAGGTAGGATTTAGTATCCCTGCGGGTGGAACCGTTTCTTTAGAAGCTAGGGAACGTTTACGAACAGAGGGGGAGAGGGAGATGAGGAGAGACCAATACCCAATGCCCAATGCCCAATGCCCCATGCCCCATGCCCAAACAGTTGTTGTGCATCGGCAAGAAATACCTGTGATTTCTTGTCGTCTGGGTGCTATGGAATTGGTTTTGCTTCAACATCTGTCACAACCAGAGATAATGCAAATTGATGGTGCTAGAGATCATAACTGGTTATCTGTTGAGCAGATTTTGCGCCAGTATGCTCAGTATCAATTAGGTCGCCCTATTCGCTCTGCTACCTTGATCGACTCTTATTTTGCTGCCAACCATGATGCAACCGTCTGATTTGGATAAAAAAATCCTGCCTTTGTCACCAAGCCTCGTCAAAAAACAGAATAGGGCATTAGATCCTACAGTTAATAATGACTTGAGTGCCGTTTCCAAGTGTACATCTAGTCAAATTAATGGCCAACAAATGTCCCCAAAAGACGTTTCTAAAAAGGATCAAAGTTGGATAGAGGAGATATCAAAAACTGATGTTTCAAGTCAATTAGAAACACCATCTGAGGACAAATTAACTACTGCTGAGGTAGATAGCAACGGCACTCGTAATGGGCAAAATTTCCCAGCAGCCATGATCGCAGAAAAAGAACCATCGAAATTAGATGGGTCTGGTTCAGGTGGAGAAGCAGTTACAAAGAATGTAACACAACAGGGGTTTTTGCCTGTATTAAAAAACCCTAATTTCCTGGCTCTTTGGGGCGGTCAAGTTTTTTCCCAACTAGCAGATAAAGTTTATTTGGTACTAATGATTGCTTTGATTAATACTCAGTTTCAAGCAAGCAATCAGAGTATTAGTGGTTGGGTATCAGTCTTAATGATGGCTTTTACTATTCCAGCCGTATTGTTTGGTTCCGTTGCTGGCGTGTTTGTCGATCGCTGGTCGAAAAAGGCTGTGTTGGTAGCAACGAATGTTTGGCGCGGCATCCTGGTTTTATCAATTCCCTTCCTGGTGTGGTTGACTCATGATTTGCAACCTATAGGAGTGCTGCCAGTAGGTTTTATAATCATCCTGGGTGTAACTTTTTTAGTTTCGACTTTGACGCAGTTTTTTGCCCCGGCAGAACAGGCGGCAATTCCTTTGATCGTAGAAGAACAGCATTTGCTGTCGGCAAATTCGCTTTACACAACAACGATGATGGCATCAGTGATCGTGGGGTTTGCTGTCGGAGAACCATTGTTAGCGATCGCCGATGGACTTTGGCTGCAAATTGGTGGTAATGGTAGTTTGGGCAAAGAACTTTTAGTCGGTGGTAGTTATGCGATCGCTGGACTAATTTTATTCCTCTTGGCAACTAAGGAAAAACACCACGATCCCGATACAGAATTCCCTCACGTATTCTCTGACTTGCGGGACGGTTTCAGCTACCTCAAAGCAAATCATGGCATCCGCAATGCTTTACTTCAGTTGATTATCTTGTTTTCTGTTTTTGCAGCATTAACTGTTCTAGCCGTTCGCATGGCAGAAATAATTCCCAACATGAAAGCCTCCCAGTTCGGCTTTTTACTAGCAGCCGGCGGTGTTGGCATCGCTGCGGGAGCAACAATTCTTGGTCAATTTGGTCAACGCTTCTCCTATACTCAACTAAGTCTGTATGGTTCTATGGGCATGGCAGCATCCCTGATTGGTCTATCAGTATTTACAACCCAACTATGGCTAGTATTATTACTGGTGGCGCTATTAGGGATCTTTGGGGCGCTCGTCGGAATTCCCATGCAAACCGCGATCCAAACAGAAACACCTCCAGAAATGCGTGGTAAAGTTTTTGGCTTGCAGAACAATGTAATTAATATTGCCCTTTCCTTACCTTTGGCATTAGCAGGTGTAGCAGAAACCTTTCTGGGATTACAGGTAGTTTTTTTGGGATTAGCTGCGATCGTCTTTTCAGGAGGTATATTAACCTGGTATAACTCACGTAAGTAGTTAGTTATTATTCATTACCTGGAACTAATTACTAATTTCTTTAAAGCTTTTCTGTTCATGGTAAACTGTCGTCAGTGAAAATTTATCACCTACTTGCGGGATATCAATCTGACTTTAGTCAGAATAAGTTGTTTAAATATCATAAATTAACAACTTATAAATAGAATAAATAAAGCCATAAATCCACTGGTTTAATCAGCTTAAAATAGGCTTTTTAAAATAAAGTGTCGTCGGAATCTGTAATAACTAAAAAAACCAGCAAGTATACTTAGATAAAATCAAATCACAAAGCATACAGAAGTAATAGATCAACCCCGCTTTTCTTACAGCTAAATAAAGAATGCGTATAGCCTGGATTGGAAAAAAATCGCCCTTTTGCGGCAATGTCACCTACAGTCGAGAAATTACAAATTCCTTGCTAGATAGGGGACATCAAGTTAGTTTTCTTCACTTCGCCCAGGAAGAGTCGGAACCTGACAACTGGCCAAATCTTCGAGAGGTTTCTCTCCCTTTCATTTACAAGTCCCAGGTTTACACAATTCCCACTTTTAAAGCGACCAAAGTTTTAACTGATTCGCTGCGGAAAATCAAGCCAGATATAGTCCATGCTTCCTTGACGCTATCTCCTCTAGACTTTTTTCTACCGGAAATCTGTGAGGAACTGAGGTTGCCCTTAATTGCCACTTTTCATACACCTTTTGCTGGTAAGGGGGCAAAGCTGATATCGGGTACACAACTTTTGGCTTATCAGCTCTACGCACCTTTTTTAGTTAATTACGATCGCGTGATTGTATTTTCTCAAATTCAGCGAGAATTATTGGCAGGGATGGGTGTAAGGAAAGAAAATATTGCCGTAATTCCCAACGGTGTTGACACCGCTAAGTATTCTCCAGGACTTTCTCAAGTCAAAACAGAATTTAAAGCTGAACGCTTGTTTGTTTATCAGGGTCGCATAGCACCAGAGAAAAATGTTGAAGCCCTCCTCCGGGCTTGGAAGCAGTCGGCAATGGAATCTGGTACTAAGTTATTGATTGTTGGCGACGGTCCTTTGAAGTCTTCTTTGGAGCCGTTTTTTGGTTCAGAATACGGCATTAGCTGGTTGGGATTTGTCGCCGATGAAGACCGACGCATCGAAATTTTGCGGGGCGCAGATGTATTTGTTTTACCTTCATTGGTAGAGGGTTTGTCCCTATCTCTGTTAGAAGGAATGGCATGTGGGTTGGCATGTTTAGCAACAGACGTGGGTGCAGATGGAGAAGTATTGGAAAAAGGCGCAGGTGTAGTTATTAGTACCAAAACAGCGCGTTCGCAATTAAGAACCCTTTTGCCAGTGTTCCAAGACCATCCAGAGTTAACAACCTTACTAGGCCAAAAAGCCAGACAGCGCGTATTAGA
Source organism: Nostoc sp. (assembly GCF_054880495.1). Classification (NCBI taxonomy): domain Bacteria; kingdom Bacillati; phylum Cyanobacteriota; class Cyanophyceae; order Nostocales; family Nostocaceae; genus Nostoc; species Nostoc sp. Next base: position 6,662 of record NZ_JBTYKD010000044.1, on the reverse strand, counting down.
ACGCTATACCCTGAGTAAAAATATTACTCTGCTGGAAGAACTTTATAAAGAAGTTTTAGCACAGCGACCTCTACCACTAAGTCGCAGAGCGTAGGGAAAAGGAAGAAGTGCGGATGCCTACCAATTTTTACGCTTATCCCTGTTCTCCAGATGCATCAGGTGCAGTTTAGCTTTTCTTCATCAGTATCAGTTTAACACCCTTGAAAATGGCATCCTTAAAGAAAAGGCTTCTGCTGCCATTGAAAATCCCAGCTTTTCTCAAATCAGCGCCGCTAAAGTCTCGCTCCCCAGAGGCATATCGCTGGATCAATTCTTCGCCATCCATAATTTAACTCTCGCATCAAGCAACACATATAAAATACATTGTATATACAACGCTAGAATGACTTAATGGAATAAATAATAAAATTAAAAAATGACTGCAATTATTGACCTAAAAACATTATATAAATCCAATTACCTGCAATGGTTAGAGGAGACTATTAAATGTCTCAAAGCGAGGCAATTAGCAGAAGTTGACTATGAAAACTTAATAGAAGAACTGGAAGATTTGGCTAAAAACGAGAAAAAGCGAGTAAAAAGTCTGTTAGAACAGATTATTAGACATTTATTACTTTATCAATATTGGGATTTAGAAAAGCCAAGAAATGCTAATCATTGGGCAGCAGAAATTATTAGTTTTCGGAATCAACTAAATGAAGATTTAAGTGCCAATTCTACAAATAACTTCAATAACTTTGTCAATATCTTCATCGCTCAATCTAAGCTGCTCTTTTTCTCGTTTGAGAATTTATTCATATTCAAAGACTAAGGTGGTAGAGACATTTAACTGCCAACGCCTATCATTAAGAATTGTTAACAGTTTGTAAGATGCACCACAGTTAGATCGTAAACCACTAAGCAGTACATTAGTATCAAGTACAAGTTGGTAGGCATTTGTCATTATTTCGCAGTAGTATTTTTGCTCTAGCGACGAGCATATACTCTACCTATCGATCAATTAAGTAAGTAGGTGAGAATAAATCAAAGTAGATTAAGTAATGTAAAAAATCTTGAGATGAGTTCGTAGTGTTCGCGTAGCGCGATGCTCTGAGCTTGCCGTACTCCGCAGGAGTTGCAAGCTACGCGCCGCGTCTCGTAGAGAAGTGTCTCGTAGAGAGGGCTACCCTGGGGGAACGCTTCGCGAACAGCCCTCAAATTAGGACTAAAGTCCTGACTACAAACCTTGAATTATTCACGCCGCTCTACTTAATCTTTGAATTATCCACTAAAGACCATCCTAAATTGGTTGGCTGTTCATAAACCCGCTTCAAGGTATTCACATCCCTAACAGAAATCAGTGGCGGGTTACGAACTTGAGAAAAGTATAAAGCATCAGTTTGTAGCGGACTATGACCCCAAATTCCTAGCGCATGACCGAATTCGTGGCGGGCTGCTGCTTGGATATACTCACCTGTTTGACTGGGACTTAGCAAGATGGTGAAGCGGTGGGATAAAACATTGTTGCTGGTGTATAACTCGTAAGTAGTTTGTGCCGATCGCGCACGGGATATATTATTACCAGGAGAAATTTGTAAAGGTGGCGCTTTTCGTACAATCGTAATATCAGCAATTTCTGGCTGTTCGACTATTGTCAAAGGTAAATAACTACTCCACTCCTGTACGCCCTGCAAGACACCGTTAACCCATGCTTGAGCTTGTTTTTCGTTAACGGCTTTTGGTGGTTCTACGTAAACTCGAACGGGAAATTGTGACCAGACTAAATAACCAACTTGGGTTGTTTTGACTTGGGAAAAGTAGTCACCACTGTTAGTACTATCTTGCCAGCGTGCGAGTGTGGACGGTAAGGGATGGGCTTTTGGCGAAGATGAGGTGGGGAGAGAAATTATTAAGTCTGAATATACATATTTTGGTATTTTTGTCAACCCATTACTTGACTGGAGATTAGTAAAAACGATTAACAGCCCTGTGCCAATAAATAAGGCAAGAGCTATAATTAACCGCCGTGAAATTAAATTTATTCGGGTGTTAAGTATTGGATGTTCGGTTTTTCTCCCCATTTACCTATCCTTATTTAGGCAGCCAACCAGCACTTAAAACTACTGTTAAACCGAGAAAAATTACTGTCAATGCCCAAGTAATTCGGTTTAAGGTGTTTTCTGCACTCTTGGCGCTGCTAAATAGCTGGGCTTGTCCGCCAATAGCCCCAATGCCATCACCTTTGGGGCTATGCAGTAAAACGAAGATAATCAAACCAGTGGCGGAAAAAGTCCAAATGCCTTGCACGATATAAGTAACTGTCATGGTAGGAATCTCATTTATAAAAAGTTTCAAAAAACGGGAGTTAGGGTTGGGAGTAAAGACGCGATTAATCGCGTCTGTACAGGAGTTAGGAGTTGGGAGGTGGAAAAGTCTTAATTGATCACTCTTCACTGTTAAGTGTTAACTCTTAATTATTCACTCCTCACTATGAACTTTTCACTCCTAACTCTTTTACAACCCTACTTGTACGGGGGTGCGAGTGCGTTGTAGCTCATATTCTGCGGTTTTCAGCAGCGATCGCCCGGTCATTTCTGGCGGCTGAGGCAGCTGTAAAATCTCTAGAATTGTGGGGGCGATGTCGGATAGCTTGCCATCGCTTCGCAGTTCGACATTTGTACCATATCCAGGGATTTTGACTTTCTCACCTTCCACCAAGATGAAGGGGACTGGATTAGTGGTATGAGCTGTCCAGGGATTACCCCCATTATCTAGCATATACTCAGCGTTGCCGTGATCGGCAGTAATAATTGTTGTACCGCCGGCTTTGATCACGCTCTCTAACAAGCGTCCCAAACAGCGATCAACTATTTCAACTGCTGTAATGGTAGCGTCGATTTGACCAGTATGCCCTACCATGTCGGGGTTAGCATAGTTAATCACAACTAGGGAATAAGTACCCTTTTGAATTGCAGCGATCGCTACATCTGTAACTGCTGCTGCTGACATCGCTGGGGCGTGATCGTAAGTCGCTACCATCGGACTGCTTACCAGTTCTCGGTCTTCTCCAACAAAAGGTTCCTCCAGACCCCCATTAAAGAAATAGGTGACGTGGGCGTATTTTTCTGTTTCGGCGGTGCGTAACTGATTCAGACCATGATTGGCTATGACTTCTCCCAGAATGTTACTGAGATTCTGAGGTTCAAAGGCTACAGCCACGGGTAAATCTGAATCATACTGCGTAAAGGTGACAAAAGATAGCGGTGTGATTTGCTGTCTTTCAAAACCGTTAAATGTGGGACTTACCAAAGCTTGAGTTAGTTGTCTGGCGCGATCGGGGCGGAAGTTGAAAAATATCACCCCATCCCCTGGTTCGATTGCACCGGGAGCAATTCTGATTGGGTTGACAAATTCATCTTTTACCCCTTCGGCGTAAGATGCTTGCAAGACTTCCACAGCTTGGCGATCGCCACCTGCACCATCTTGGGTCATCACATCATAGGCGCGTTTGACACGATCCCAACGGTGATCGCGATCCATCGCGTAGTAGCGACCGCTAAGGGTGACTATGCGCCCAATTCCTCTGCGGTCTATATAATCTTGTAGCAGTGTGATTGCTTTTACACCGTCAGATGGCGCGGTGTCACGACCATCAGTTATGGCGTGAATACAAACTTCTGGAATTCGCTGGTCTTTGGCTAAGTCAAGTAGTCCGAATAGATGGGTGATATGCGAGTGTACCCCTCCCTCAGAACAAAGTCCTACTAGATGCAGCTTGCGATTGCGAGAACGAACTTCCTGGCAAATTTTGAGGAGTGCTGGGTTAGAGGCAATAGAACCGTCTTCGACTGCATCGGAGATGCGTACAAGTTCTTGCGGTACCACTCGCCCAGCACCAATGTTCAAATGACCAACTTCTGAGTTGCCCATTTGACCCTCTGGCAACCCTACAGCTTTTCCTGATGTGTGGATGAGGGTATGCGGGTAAGCTGCCCATAAAGTGTCCACGATTGGAGTTTTAGCAGCAACAATAGCGTTTCCTCGCGTTTCTTCGCAGTAGCCCCATCCGTCTAAAATGACTAGCACCACAGGAGCAACAGGTGCTTTGGTCATAGTAAAATTGCCCTTTACTGTTTGTAATACCCGAATGATACCACTGCTAATCCACGCCGCAAGTGAATTTTTGCTTATTAATTTCTTTGATCAGGGACTTGCAGTTTTTTGAAATATTTTTAAATTTTAGTAATTTTTCTGTAATATTTTTGAACGCTAATAAGCAGTGATTACTTAAGTAGTAGCCTTTTCGCACTACTACTAAGCCATTTTCTACTTGATCATTTCCTTTTTGTGGAAGCTTTAGCAGCTTTAGCAGCTTTTTTCGCTGTTTTTTCGGCTTCTATTGCAGCTAATTTTGCTTGTTCTTTCTCTTCGGCAATTTTTTGTAGATAGTAATGATAATCTCCTAAGTAAACACGGAATTCACCATCACGAATTTCGACGATTTTGTTTGCTACCTCAGAAATAAAGTAGCGATCGTGGGAAACTACAATTGCTGTACCATCATAATTTTTGAGCGCTTCTTCCAGCATTTCTTTAGCTGGAATATCTAGGTGGTTTGTCGGCTCATCTAAAATTAGTAAGTTCGCGGGACGTAAGAGCATTTTTGCCAACGCTAGACGAGCTTTTTCTCCTCCACTTAATGCCCCAACTGCCTTAAATACAGTGTCACCAGTAAATAAGAAGCGTCCCAAAAGCGTGCGGACTTCTTGATTATCCCAGTCGGGAACTTCATCATGGATAGTTTCCATGACAGTTTTCTTCAAATCCAAGGCTTCAGCTTGATTTTGCTCAAAGTAACCGGGAAGAACGTTATGATCGCCTAATTTCACGCTACCTTCTGTGGGTGGTTCCATACCCATAATCACGCGCAGAAGGGTAGATTTCCCAGCACCATTAGGGCCAAGAAATGCAATGCGATCGCCCCTTTCAATGAGGAGATTTGCTGCCAAAAACAGGATCTTATCACCATAAAGATGAGTTAAATCTTTAATTTCCACTACCTCGCGTCCACTCCGGGGTGCAGGGGGAAAACGGAAGTGTAGAGTTCTCATCCCACCAACGGGTGCTTCAATGCGCTCGATTTTGTCGAGTTGCTTTTCCCGGCTTTTTGCCTGGGTACTGCGGGTAGCACTGGCGCGAAATCTATCAACAAAGGTTTGCTGTTTCTCTAATTCTTTCTGCTGGCGTTCGTAGGCGCTAAGTTGTGCTGATTGATTTTCGGCTTTTTGTAATAAATATGCCGAGTAGTTACCCAGGTAGGTGGCGGAAACGCCACGTTCAGTTTCCACAACTTGGGTGCAGAGGCGGTCAAGGAACTCCCGGTCATGGGAGACTATTACCATCGGCGTAATTAGCCCTCTGAGGTAATTTTCCAACCACTCAATGGTTTCTAAATCCAGGTGGTTAGTCGGTTCATCCAGCAGCAACAAATCGGGTTTTTGCAGGAGGATTTTTCCCAAACTCATCCGCATTTGCCAACCACCACTGAAGGCGCTGACGAGGCGATCGCCATCTTCTACCCCAAACCCCATATCTGGTAATATTTTCCCGATGCGTGCGTCTAAGTTGTAGCCATCCAAGGCTTCAAATTGGCGCTGCAAGCGATCCAACTTGTCGATTAGTCGATCAAGTTCCTCTGGGGTAGCCGTTTCCATCTCTTGTGGTATGTGCGCCAGAGATAACTGTACTTCGTTGGCTTCTTTGAAGACAGTCCAAAATTCTTCTCTAACGGTGCGGGTGGGGTCTACTTCAAACTCTTGGTTGAGGTAAGCTATGTGTAAGCTATTAGGGCGAATAATTTCGCCGGCGGTGGGTTCAATTTCCCCAGAGATGATTTTTAGTTGCGTGGATTTTCCAGCACCGTTGACACCGACTAAGCCAATGCGATCGCCTGGTTTAACTTCCCAGTTGATATCTTTGAGAACTTCGCCTGTGGGATAAATTTTACTTATATGTTCTAGTCGCAGCATTAAGTTTCTCTCAGGTAGGGAGTGGGTGGTTGAGGACGAAGTACTAACACCGCTTCTAATATTAACAAAAATTAACTATAAATTCGTCGCGATCGAGTTTGGGGAGCCGCAAACTAAATTTGGCTTGAGTCACCCAGAAAACTTACCACATCTATCTCAAGGCTGACTTTGTGCTACTTGTCTGACTTCTTCAACACTTAAATCTAACGCCTGTGCTACTTGTTGTACAGTCAACCCTGTTACCAACATTGCTGGTACTGCTTTTAGTTTCCCTTGAACCTTACCTTGTTCAATGCCTTGAACCTTACCTTGTTCAACACCTTCCTCAAAGGCTTCCTGATAAAATCTGGTTTGCTTTAACTCGCTTAAGCCAAACATTTGCTCCATCTCCTCCCTACTCATTGTGGGAAACTTGTAAGCCAAAATAGTCTCTATAAATTGTAATAATTGCTGCTGTTTTGCTGGTGAGCTTATCTCTGACTTGGTTCTGTCTATCAACTCCCTTGCTTGTGCGATCGCTATATCGTCGGCTGCAATTACTAATTTAGCAGTTGCAATGCCAGGGTAAACGCACCTTATTTTGTATAAAAAATACTTGACAAAAACGCGGGTAACAGGATGAAGATTTTCCACACATAAGAGTGCTGAACCGAC
>NZ_JBTYKD010000043.1:0-15800 GCF_054880495.1 Nostoc sp. | reverse complement strand
AGGGTGAGGTTTTAATCTGTGGGTTATAGAGTCAATTTACATAAGGTTTTCCGACTTGTGTATACACCGTAGGCTTCAAGCCGGGGGATAAGTTAAAGGCACTTCTCTTCTCTGCGAGACGCTACGCGAACGTCTGAAAATGTCTTTAATTTTGAATTTTGAATTGTTAACCCTCTTGTGTCACTTTCCGGGTATTGTGAATAAAAAAATGAAAAGAGAAAACCCTGAAAGGGAAGTAGGGCAATGGATGTAGAATTACAAACCCTCAAGCATTTGCCAACAGATGCAATCGCAGCACTACAATCTTTATGGCGGTTCTCCTTTGGATGCAATATACGCTAGGGGCAGAGAAAAAGCTCATTGGTGTCAATTTAAGAAAAAATCTGCTTTGAGAAGACGTTTTGCTCTCATCCCCTATCCCTCAATAGCACTGCTAATAAGAATGTTTACTTCGCATTCTTGGGTGCTAACTCAGATAAAGTAAATCACATTCGGCTGTTGGGGAATAACACCTTTGGTTTTGAGGATTTAACAACTGGTAGTGACAAAGATTACAACGATGTGATTGTGCAGACAAAATTGAGTGTCAATGCTACGTAATATTAAATTCGGGTAATTACTTAGCAAAATTGGACAACCTTATCTTGGTTGTGGGGTAAGGTTATTTTATACATAGGGATTAAATTGACTTGATATTAATTAAACTAGTAAATTTACTGAAGCCAGTTATTGTGTTTCCTTCATAAATTTAGTAATTGACTCCTCCAAGGTGATCAAAAAATCTTCACCTTTACTTTTCCAGTTAATTTTTATTAAATTAAGCTAGCAAAAAAGTGATGGAGAATTATTTCATAAATTGGGCATGGCACTGTTTACTAACGCAAGCTCACTGTCTTTGGCAATCAGTGATCCTGTCAATCCCTATATTCAACGAAAATCGGCGGGAATCTCATCCCTTCAAGGGGTGTCCGAAATAGCCGCCCGCCGATTTAGTCATTAGTACTAATGACTTCGATTTTCCCCCGGCTTCAATCTAGGGGATGAGTTAAGAATTTGTCAAAAATCATTCAGAAATTTAAAGTTTTTTATTACATAATTCTTCATTAGGGTATTTACTTAGGAAAGCATCTGTGATAGTTTCATGTTGATTATCATAAATGAAAATATGCAACCTTAAGTTTAACAACTGGGTTTCTGTATCTTGGTTTGATGATAAGTATCCATCTTCCATACTTACAATCCTAAATATTGATTTGAAGATAGTATAAACTATGTAGCATAAACTAAGTGATAACTTGCACTATCTTTAGTTTTGAACAAAGCCTAACAGTTGTAAGTCTGTGAAGGGAATGCAGGTATGCAATTAGACGAAGCTACTCTCTGTACTTTTACATATTTAGCCACACTGAATTGAATGCCACAGAAGTATTGCCGTTGCTAGCATAAAACCAAACACTAGCACTGTTAGTAAAAGAGAGACTTCCTAATATTTTCGACTTTATTCCTTCGACTTGTTTTATATGACTTACGTTAAGAACACTTTTTCCGAATTTCTCACCACCCTAGAAGGGTTTGATCAGTTACCAGATGGGGCGATCGCCAATCTATCAGAACAGCTGCAAGCTTGGCGCTATCGCATAGGTCAGAAAATCATCGGTAAAGAAAGTCTCCCAGACCGGATCACGATCATTTATGAGGGACAAGTGCGCCTGTTGGGATATGACCCTCAGACGCAATTCCCAATCACTCTAAAATTACTGCAACCGGGGGAAATTATCGGCGAAATTGGTTTGTTGCGCGATGTTCCCTGTGAAACAGCGATCGCTTCCACCGAAGTAGTATGTTTAACCTTGAATGCCTCGGCATATTTTAGCTTTCTGGCTTTATATCCAGCTTTTGCCGATGCTCGCAAGAATCGCAGTTATTTGGTGGAAGTTTTTGATATTCTGAGTTCCTATTGGCAAAAGCAAGCGATCGCTACTTTAAATCTCCGAGAAATCACTTACAAAGCCTTACCACAGGCGAAAATACATTACCTTCCTCCAGGAAAAACTTCATTCAATCAACTAGATAGCGAAAGAGTTTGGTTTGTGAGCGGCGGTGGGACAGTAACGAATTTATCACCTAGCGCTCGCCTAGAAGCGCACGATGACAGAGAGAATATCCAAGTCATCGGTCAAAACCCCGCACGGTTGCTTGGTATACATCCATCAGATTTGATCTTGGAAGTCCCTGATCAGATAGAACTTGTGGTAAGTGACACCAAATCAAATAGCGCCGAGGAACTAAATATTCCCTACGCATCCGACGAAATAGTTCCACAGACAGCCCCCCAGACCTCAAAGAGTTCGCAAGCAAGCAAATACCCGTTTTTTGGTGGTAAGGGAGAACTAAATACAGCCTTCGCCTGCTTCCAAATGATCGCGAAGCACCTAGAAATGCCCTTTCGCCGAGAGGTGGTTCGCCGCATCTTAACTGAGCAAGTCAAACGTCAAGGTAATATATCGTTTCAAGTTACTGCTTACCTGGCAGAGTTAATCGGACTTAAGGCGCAGTTGATAGAGCTACCAGTTGCCTCTGTGACGCGCATTCCGACACCGGCATTGATTCGCTATAGTGATAGTTTTGCCGTTTTATATGCGGCGGATGCGAATACTATGGTTGTGGGTGTCCCATCCCAAGGAATTGTGCGCTGTAAACCCGCTCAATTGATTGAACAATTAGATGTTGATCCAACCAACTTTCCACCCCAAGTTACAGTATTACTGCTCAGTCCTACCAAAGAAACACCCCAAGAGCGCTTTGGTTTACGATGGTTTCTGCCCTATTTATCACGCTACCGTCGAGTCCTGATAGAGGTCTTTGTCGCTTCCTTTTTCGTGCAGTTGGCAGCGTTGGCAAATCCTCTGGTCGTCCAGGTAATTATTGACAAAGTTATCACTCAAAATAGTATTGGTACCCTACATATTTTGGGGGTTTTGCTATTAGTAGTCGGGATATTTGAAGCAGTGTTGACTACCTTACGAACCTACTTATTTGTTGATACCACTAACCGGATCGATATGAGTTTAGGGTCGGAAATCATCGACCACTTACTACGTTTACCTCTGCGCTATTTTGAACGCCGACCGGTGGGGGAACTTTCTACTCGCATCAATGAACTAGAAAATATCCGCCAATTCCTCACGGGTACTGCTTTAACAGTAGGGTTAGATGCTCTATTCTCAGTGGTTTATATCGGTGTGATGCTAATTTACAGTTGGCAACTCACCTTAGTAGGCTTAAGCACAATTCCGGTGTTTATCATTGTCATCTTAATTGCTTCTCCCACCATTAGCAGACAATTACGTGGCAAAGCCGAACGCAACGCCGAAACTCAATCTTATTTAGTGGAGGTGATGTCAGGAATTCAAACAGTAAAAGCGCAAAATATTGAATTGCGAACGCGCTTTTCCTGGCAAGAACGTTACGCTCGATTTGTGGCCGCCGGTTTTAAAACCGTTGTGACTTCTACCCTCGCCAACTCTACCAGCAGCTTCCTCAACAAACTCAGCAGCTTACTAGTTTTATGGGTAGGAGCTTATTTAGTACTTAAAGGAGAATTAACTTTAGGAGAATTAATTGCCTTTAGGATTATATCCGGTTACGTCACCAGTCCCATATTGCGCTTGGCTCAACTTTGGCAAAGCTTCCAAGAAACTGCCTTGTCTATTGAGCGTTTAGGCGATATTGTCGATACACCACAAGAAGGAGAAACAGACCGCTACAATATACCCTTACCGACGATTAAGGGAGCAGTGAAATATGAAAATGTTTCCTTCCGGTTTGGCACAAGTGGCCCTTTGCAACTTTCTAATCTCAACCTAGAATTTGATCCAGGTAAATTTATCGGCATTGTCGGGCAAAGTGGGTCTGGTAAAAGTACGATGATGAAGTTATTACTCAGACTTTACGAAACCGAGTCCGGCAGAATTTTAATTGATGGTTATGATATTGCCAAAGTGGAACTTTATTCACTACGACGGCAGATAGGTGTAGTTCCCCAAGAGACATTATTATTTGACGGCAGCGTTCAGGAAAATATTGCTCTAACGAATCCGGATTCGACAACCGAAGAAATTATTGAAGCGGCTCAGGTTGCGTGCGCCCACGAGTTCATCATGAACTTGCCCAACGGTTACAATACGCGGGTGGGAGAACGAGGTTCTGCACTTTCAGGTGGACAACGACAGAGAATTGCGATCGCCCGCTCTGTTTTACAACGACCAAAACTATTAGTTTTAGATGAAGCAACCAGCGCATTAGATTATCCCACAGAACGGGAAATATGTCTCAATTTAGCCAAAGCATTCAAGGGTGAAACAGTATTTTTTATTACCCACCGACTGAACACCGTGAGTAATGCAGATAAGATCGTCGTCATGGATAATAGCAGGGTTATAGAACAAGGCAGCCATCAAGAACTAATGGCTCTTAAAGGTCATTATTCTTACCTGTATCAGCAACAAGATGTGAACTTGTAATTAGTCATTGCTGGGGGCATGGCATCAGAAAATTCTCTATTTGACCAACATTCCATAGATATAGCAATCAGCGTAGAGTCGGTAATGTTACAACTATCAAAATCTAGGTTTTCGGCAAACATTGCCCACCCGACAGAAAATCCCAAACCGTTCAATTGAACCCTCACGACAAATCCAAAACCCAAAATCATTATGACTCAACTTAATGGGAATCACCTCAACGGCAATCACAAAAACGGAGCAAAGCAAGATTCACAGGTACTTATAAAACAACAGAAAGCTGCTCAAAAGTCTTTAGTTAACTCAAACAATCAGGAATTTGAGCAATCTATTGTCTTGCGCCAATCTCCAATTTGGTCGCGGACAATCATGGTTACTCTAATGGCGCTAGCTTGTTTTGGAATTGGTTGGGCTTATTTTGCAAAAATTGAGCAAGTAGTGCCAGCAACAGGGCAACTAAAACCGCAAGGAACAGTCAAAGAAATTCAAGCTCCTGTTAGTGGAGTGGTGAAAACGGTTAATGTTAAAGATGGACAAGTAGTCAAGCCAGGAGATTTGTTGCTGACTTTTGATTCCATCGCTTCTGTTGCTGAATTAAATTCTTTGAATAAAATTCGGATTGCATTAATTAAAGAAAACCAGATTTATCGCCGATTGATGGGTGCAAGTACTACCACAGGCTCGGAATTATTATATTTCGGCGGCAATTTGCCACCAGAAACTGCTTTCCTGCTGAAAAGTCGGTCAGCGCTAGTAGGAGAAAATGAATTATTGCGGACTCAATTGAAAAATTCCGGTCAAGATTCGGCGCTAGGCATTGATGAGCAACAACGTCTACAAGTTGCCAAAAAAGAATTAGATTCTCGGTCTTCAGCAGCGCGATTAGAAGTAGAAAAAACTAAAAAACAATTTAGTCAAAATCAATTTAAACTGGAAGATAGTAAAGCAAGTTTAGCTATTCAACAGGGGATTTTAAATAAGCTGAAGACATTAGCAGAAGAAGGTGGCATTTCTCAACTTCAGTATCTCAACCAGCAACAAGAAGTACAAAACCGCACCGCAGAAGTAGCGCAACTAGGTGAGGAAACAAAACGCCTCCAGTTTGATATAGAAAAAGGACGACAAGAGTTAAGCAATACGGTGGCTCTTTCTGATAAAACCATTTTGGATAAAATAGCTGATAACAAACAGCGTATTGCCGCAATCGATAGCCAATTTATGAAAGTTGTGCTGGATAATGAGCAGCGTTTGGCAGATGTCTATAGTAAAATTTCTCAATCACAGTTAAATATTAAATATGAAGAACTCCGTGCGCCTGTAGCGGGAACAATTTTCGATTTACAAGCAAAAAACCCTGGATTTGTAGCGACTCCAACTACAAAACTGCTGCAAATTGTCCCAAATGAAAACTATATAGCTGAAGTTTTCATCCTTAACAAAGATATTGGTTTTGTGCGAAAAGGCATGAAGGTAGATGTCAGAATTGACTCCTTTCCTTACAGTGAGTTTGGCGATATCAAGGGAAAAGTGATTGACATAGCATCAGACGCATTACCGCCAGATCAAACACATCAGTTTTATCGATTTCCGGCAAGAGTTTCATTGGATAAACAATCCTTAATGATTAAGGGTAAAAAAGTTAACTTACAATCAGGTATGTCGATTAGTGCCAACATAAAAGTGCGCGAAGAACGAAGTGTGATCAGTTTATTCACAGAGATGTTTACCAAGCAAACTGATACTCTTAAAGAAGTACGTTAGTACCTGTAGTCAAACAATTTTGAATTTTGAATTGTTAACGTGTCGCGCAAGTCCCCACCTTCTGGTGCGTCCGCTACGCGAACAATGTACTCTAATGGTAGGTATAGGGAGCGGGGGGTGTTCGCGAACAGCGTCACCAAGTGAGGATTGCATAGGCATATTGTTTTTGTTTTTTTGCGTCAGCAAAAACAAATACGCTTATGGATGACGAATCCCCAGGATTTTCTGATAGAATTATTTGGCCTTGACCATCAATGCCATAAGCGGAAACCTTTTCTTATAGGTATATGTTGCAAGAGAACCTTTCGACTTCGCTCAGGGTAAAAGATTTGGGTCTTGGGAACCAGGACTCCTGCCCTTGGAGGGAATGTCAGACCAATAGAACTACGGAGTTCTGGAGGCTATTCCCGATGAATTGGGAGAGCTATGTCCGTCTTACGGCGGGGTAGTTCACATGGTTAATTATCAACCAATTGAACCTGCTCCTGGACAAGAATCAGTTTGGGATTACCCCCGTCCTCCTCGTTTGGAGGACACAAGTAAACATATCCAAATAATCTTTAACGGAGTAATAATTGCAGATACGCACAATGCCAAACGTGTTTTAGAAACTAGTCATCCTCCTTCTTACTACATTCCCCCTGCGGATATCAAAATGGAATATTTGCAATTGATACCGCAGTCTAGCTTTTGCGAGTGGAAGGGAAGTGCTGGTTACTACACAATCCGAGTGGGTGAAAAAGAAGTCCATAATGCTGCTTGGTTCTACCCTAAGCCGACACCAGCTTTTGAACCTCTCAAAGACTATGTATCTTTTTACGCTCATTTAATGGATAATTGCTACGTGAATGGCGAAGAGGTGCAACCACAACCAGGTAACTTCTACGGCGGTTGGATCACTAGTGATATTGTTGGGCCTTTCAAAGGCTCTCCCGGTACTTGGGGATGGTGAGGCAATTTTAAGCCCAAAGAAACCTCACCCTGGTTCTGCTACGCAAAACCTGTCCCTCTCCTTGGTAAGGAGAGGGATGTCCGTTAGGAGTTTTTGTTTTGGGTTAATTCGATGACTTGTGTGTACACTGTAACCCTGGGGGGAGAGGAATGGAAGCGGGGTGACAAGAATAATCGCGCTCATTATTTTTCAGATAGCGATCGCCCTCTAACCCAACCTAGTTGCCTGATATTTGCTCTACGCTAATGCCGCTACCTTCTCCAACAATCCCTGAAACAACCTCAACCCATCGCTATTTCCCAGCATCGCGTCAGATGCCCTTTCTGGGTGCGGCATCATCCCCAACACATTGCCCCGACGATCGCAAATGCCGGCAATATTGTTCAGTGAACCGTTGGGATTTTCCCCTTGATAGCGAAACAGGACTTGCCCGTTATCTTCAATTTCTGCGAGAGTGGCTTGATCAGCGTAGAATCGCCCCTCTCCGTGGGCAATGGGCAAAGTGATCACTTCACTATTGGTATAACCTTGCGTCCATGAGAGATTAGTCCGCTCAACTTTCAAGGGAACGCGATCGCAGATAAAATGCAAATCCCGATTTCTAGTCAACACCCCTGGCAAAAGCCCAGCTTCAGTTAATACCTGAAACCCGTTGCAAATACCGAGGACAAACTTACCCTTTTGGGCGTGTTCGACTACCTGCTGCATCACGGGCGAAAAACGGGCGATCGCACCACAGCGCAGATAATCCCCGTAACTAAAGCCACCAGGAATGATCACAACATCCAAATCAGCAATATCCGTTTCTTGATGCCAAACCATGCGAGTCGGTTGTAAGAGCAAATCTCTGGTTACATAAGCAACATCGCGATCGCAATTAGAACCGGGAAAAACAACAACGCCGAATTTCATGATTAGTCTAGGGGAGTGGAGAGTGGGCTTGCCGTGAGCGTAGCCGAATGGGAATGGGCTTGCCGTGAGCGTAGCCGAATGGGAGTTAGGAGTTTGGATTGGGAAGTAGAGACTGGAGAAGAGTTTTCCCCATGCCCCATGTCCAATCCTTAAAATACCCCAGTCTGGGTTTCAACCTCAATCATCTCAAAGCGGTAATTTTCAATCACGGGATTTGCGAGCATTTGGTTACAAATTTGCTCAAGGTCTTGACGCGCTTTTTTCTCCTCAGTCGAGGTGATGGTGAGTTCAATGTACTTACCAATCCGCACTTGGTCAACGTTATCGTATCCCAGTTGCTGAAGACCAGATTGTACAGCCACACCAGCAGGGTCTAAGACTGAAGGACGAAGGGTCACGAAAATTTTGACTAAATACTTGGTTTGCACGGGCTTTTGGTGAATGCTGCGATCGCTATACTATAACTTTATGCTCGAACTGAGTGAAAATAAGATTACAAAGCGGTTAAAGTTAATTGATCAATTAGCCCATCTAACAGCTTCAACTACAGTGGCATATTTAAATAATTGTCTATGAGAGCCATACGCACCCGCAGCCAAGAGCGTATTTTCAACCTACTGAAAACCATCAAAAAAGGTATTTCCGCCCAGGATATTTACGTAGAATTACGTAACACTAATCAGAGCATGGGTTTAGCGACAGTTTACCGCTCCCTAGATGCCTTAAAACTCGAAGGCATAGTACAAGTGCGGAATTTGGCTAACGGTGAAGCCCTCTATAGCCTAGCGCAGCAAGACAAACACCACCTTACTTGCTTGCAATGCGGTGTCTCAATTCCGATTAATGAATGCCCCGTTCATGACTTAGAAAACCAGTTAGAATCCAGCCATAAGTTTAAAGTTTTTTACCACACCCTAGAGTTTTTTGGGTTGTGCAATCAATGCCAGATAAATCAAGCTACTGGGATTGCTCAATAGTTATACCAATTATTATGTGAGGTTGCATTTTGTTCTCCCACAGACTTAAGTCTGGGGCTACCAAAATAAAGGCTGCGTAAGTAGGCTCATTTTGTGCATTTTCATCAAGAAGTGGTATTAGTTGGTTGAACTTGTGCTTGTACTGAATTAATACTTTTTTAAACAAAACTCAACCAACTAAATACGTCTGCAACTGTTAATTGCCAATTTTCCAAAACACTTAAGACGGGTAAAACATCTTGCTTTTCTTTTAATTCTGGTAATTTGTTGGGTTCAAAAATCATGATTGACTCATCATCACAATCGAGCAACCAACCTAGCTTTGCTCCATTTTGGATAGAAAAAGTAATTTTGCGGATAACTCGGTTGGGTGATTGTACCCTTGATAGGCAATATTTGTATGTAAAACACCATAAAATTCACTAAGCCGTTTTTTTGGAGTTTTCTCGATTACTTGAGTACGGAATTTAATGGATGTAATAAGATCAGCAACTTCCTCTAGCGTATTTGAGACTTGGCTAAAAACTTGTTTAATTCCAACGCTAAAATCAGGACAAATAGTAATTGCAGATAATGCTACATTTCATCGCGGTGGACATATTAAAGAATTAATTGAACCAGCAGGCTGTCAATTAAAATATTTGCCATCCTATTCACCCGATCTTAACAAAATTGAGCGGTGCTGGTCATGGTTGAAAAGTCGAATTCGTAAACAGCTAATTCAATTTGACTCTCTTCGCAGTGCTATGGAAGATGTTCTTAGTACAGCGTCCTAACCAGCCTGGCGGCTGCTATACTATTTGGACTGAAGGCTACTAAAAATACCCAGCTAGTATGTCCCCAGATAATCTTCAAACATTCATCTGTATTGTTTGTTGTCCCATAACCTTATGGTTTGGTTAATACTACCACTAGCTATAGTGCTACCGTCTGAACCAAAGCGAGTAATAGTGTTGAAAAATGAACGTCAAAAGACAAAGTATTACTGTTGAAGAATTGTTGAGACGTTACGCTGCTGGGGAGAGAAATTTTTCTGCTATTGAATTCAGTTACAGTGAAAAAGGATTGAGAGGCTGTAACCTGAGTGGAATTAACTTGAGTGGTTCCCAGATTGAAGTTTACATGGCTGATGTAAACTTGAGTGGGGCTGACTTGAGTGAAGTTTATATGCCCGAAACCATCTTGTCTCGATCCAATCTCAGTAGTGCTAGTCTCAGTAATGCTATCTCGTGGCAATGTAGTTTTGATGATGCCAATCTCAGTGGTGCCAATCTCAGTGGTGCTGACTTGGGGATGAGTAATTTTCTCCGTGCCAATCTTAGAAGTGCTAACCTGAGTGGAGCTAGGCTCGAAAATACTGGATTCAGAGGAGCTGACCTGAGTGGAGCTAACTTCAGCAATACTATTTTTGCTCGCGTTGACTTCTATGGAGCTAACTTGACCGGAGCCAACTTGGACGGTGTTGAATTCAGGAGAGTATCCTTCCAAAACACCATTATGCCAGATGGAAGTATTCGAGATGGAAGTATTGGATATGATAGTTGCTGATGTAGGGCATGAGGCATTGAGCATTGCTTCTCCCTCATCCCCCTCATCTCCCCACTCCCCATTCCTAACCAGGGCGGTTATTTTCTAATCCTGGTATTTGCTTAGAAAACAATTCGTTAGAGTCAACCTGACCATTTGAGATAATGGAGCGCATACCCTCGAAAGCAGCAGGGATAGTGCGTGGATCAATAAATAAGACTTTGCTGCTATCGCTTTTACCAATTGTCGCGCCCATATCCAGATAGCCCAAGGCAAACAGAACTTCTACGGCTTTATTGGCATTGGGGATAGTATGGAGCTTTTGGGCGATAATTTCTGTAGACTCTGCGATCGCCTGGGCTTTCAAAACCTGCTGCTGACGTTCAGCTTGAGCTTTCAGAACGATCGCCTTTTGTTCAGCTTCCGCTTGCAGAATTGTCGATTTTTGACGAGCCTCGGCATCCAATATTTGCGCCTCTGCTTTACCTCTAGCACTATTAACAGCAGATTCGCGTTCGCCCTCAGAAGTTAAAATTGCTGCCCGTTTGCGTCGTTCTGCCGACATTTGCAATTCCATCGATTCTCGCACTGCTTGAGATGGAATAATATCTCGCAGTTCTACCCGTGTCACTTTCACACCCCAAGGATCGGTAGCAACATCCAAATCCTGTAATAAAAGTTCACTGATGTGGGAACGAGCCGTAAAAGTTTGATCTAACTCCAGTTGTCCCATTTCGGCGCGAATTTGAGTCAGCACCATGTTTACCATTGCCGACTCCAGATTTTCTACTTTATACCAGGCTTTTTCCATATCCACAATCCGCCAGTAAAACACTGCATCTACCTCAATGCCAACGTTGTCACGGGTGATGCACTGTTGGGGAGGAATATTTAAGACTTTTTCTCGGACAGTTTCGCGGTAGACAACTCTATCTAGGAAAGGAATCACAAAGTTTAGTCCTGGTTCCAGTTTTTTGTTATAACTACCCAATCTTTCCACCAAAGCTTGATTACCCTGATTGACAACTTTCACAGATCCTGCTACGGCAGAACCACCAAGAGCTAAAAATACTAGTAAAAAGAACTGTTCCATTGTGAATCTCCTGATTTTTAACAAAGGGAAGTTTGGAGTTTGGAGAGACGTGATTAATCGCGTCTGTACAGGAATTTGGAGTTTGGAGAGACGCGATTAATCGCGTCTGTACAGGAATTTGGAGAGACGCGATTAATCGCGTCTGTACAGGAATTTGGAGTTTGGAGTGGGGGAGATGAAGAAGTAAAGATTAATTTATTCCCAATGCCCAATACTTCTCTACCAGAGGCTGCGCCAACGACTTTGCTACTTCGACGCCGCTCAGTACAAGTCAGTACAAGTGCCCAATAACTAACTAAGAATTCAACAAATTTTCTGGTATCACAATCAAGGTAGTACCTTCTCTCCTAACCACATAAACTCTTTGATGGGGTAATACGGTAAATTTGTCATCGTCACATCTTGCTTGCCAAGAATTTCCCTCATACCGCACCCGCCCTGTTTTCCCAGGCAGGATTTCTGTTAAGGTTTCAGCTATGACTGCATCCCGAATTTTAGATTTGCGTTGTCGCGGTTGCAAAAACCGACGGGAAAGCAAAATTAGTGTTGTGGAAAATAACAGCCAAACCACAATTTGCAACCATACACTTCCCAAACCCACTCCAGACAGCAGCGCCACGACAAAAGCGCTAATTCCCATCATGAAGGCGACAAACGCCGATGGTAAGAACAGTTCCATTAGACACAGAACTGCTCCTGCCAGAAGCCAGATTAAGGTAAAACTTGGCATAGTGCCATTCTTAGCCTCTACATTGACGTAAATGCATTTTTACGATTAGATACAGCCAGACGTAAGTTATTTACAAAAAGCAAAACTTGGTTTTTTTACCAATAATTTTGATTAATTTCAGTAACAAGGTGTAGCTAGCGGTACACAAATCCAGTCTATTCTAGCTTTCAAGTCATTGCCAGCTAAAGTTAATCGAAGTTCATGAGTTGATTGGTTTCTTATAATTTATATTTTTATGATTTCTACTCAACTGATAGTTTATTGTATAAATCCAAGCTGTAATAGCCCCATTAATCCTATGGGAGATAGTTTTTGTGCCAGTTGCCAAACTCCTTTAGTTCACCGCTATCTTTGGGCTACTGGCTCATTGTCTGCTCAAATCCCAGCAGGTACAAAGGTTGCACATAGATATGAAGTAATTAGTCACCAAATTTGGCTGGATACTCAACCGGGACTGCCGCCAGATGTACCTGAAGAATTGCCAAAAGAAGTAATTCCTTATCTACGGTTATATCAAGAGCGGTTGCATTTGCCCCAGGCTTATGCGTTTGCTTGTTACCTTGAGGGAGATACAACTGATATCCTCTTGTTAGAAAATGTGCCGATAGATGAAACAGGAAATATCTATCCAACTATTGTTGAGGCATGGGAGCAAGCAACGGCGGTACGACAAGTTTATTGGCTGTGGCAAATTCTCCAACTTTGGACGCCTTTATCAGAATTGGGACTTAGCCGCAGTTTACTGGTAGTAGATAATTTGAGAGTCGAAGGTTGGTGTGTGCGCCTGTTGGAACTCTACCAAACACCAGCAGATGAGAAGCTGAGTTTACAAAATCTAGGACAGTCTTGGCGGTTTTGGGTAGCGTCTGCAAAGGCATCAGTAGCGAAAGGGTTAGAAAATATAGTCCAGCAGATGTGTGAAACTGAGGTTGAGTTAGAAGCTATTAATATTCTACTCAATAATTTACTACTGGCATCGGCGGCAGAATTGCCATTAGTTCTAAAGGTGGCAGGCTCCACAGATATTGGCCCAGTTATGGCGCAAAATGAAGACGCTTGCTACCCCAATACTTTAACTGATTTAGATGAACCTTTATTGCCTCACTTGTCGATTGTTTGCGATGGCATTGGTGGACATGAAGGCGGCGAAGTTGCGAGTAAGTTGGCAGTGCAGTCTGTAAAGTTACAAATTCGCGCCTTCCTAACGGAGGTAACTGAACAAACTGTACTTGTATCACCAGAGTTGTTGCAGGAACAATTAGAAGCAAGCTTGCGAATAATAAATAATGTGATTTGTGCCCGCAATAACGAACAAAAACGCCAAGGCAAAGAACGCATGGCTACAACTATTGTCATGGCAGTGCAAGTTCCCCAACGAGTGCAGACGAGTACTGGGTGGCAATCAAATAATACCCATGAACTTTACTTGGCTAATGTTGGCGATAGCCGTGCCTATTGGATTACTCACAATTATTGTCAGCTACTCACAGTCGATGATAATGTGGCAACGCGTGAGGTACGCCTTGCTAAAAGCTTGTATCGAAAAGCGCTTTTGAGAGCAGATGCTAGTGCTTTAACTCAAGCCTTGGGGACAAAAGATGCAGAATCTTTGCGTCTCAAGGTTCAGCGATTGATTGTGGAAGAAGATGGCATATTATTACTGTGTTCTGATGGTTTAAGTGATAATAACTGGGTGGAACAATCTTGGCAAAATTATGCAATACCCGTGTTAACAGGTGAATTGACAGTTGAAGATGCTGTTGCGAACTGGATTAATTTGGCAAACGAAAAAAATGGGCATGATAATACGTCGGTTGTTCTCACTTATTACCGTGTTTCCCCAGAATACTTAGTACCTGTGACTCCGGCATTGCCAGAAGAGATTATAGAAGCAGAAATACAAAAAGAACAAGAGGAACTAGAGGAACTAGAAGAACCAATTTCTTTGACAGAAGGTTCGCGATCGCTGCTAGATTTGGATCTAGATTTGGATTTAGATTTGGATTTAGATTTGGATATTTCTGAGGAACCATTTATAAGCCCAATAATCCTACCAACTTTAATTAGAAAACCTAAGCGCGGTAAAGGTTTGGTAAGGCTGGGGGTAGTGTTGGCGTTGCTTGTGGGGGGTACAACTCTGGGATTATTTGCTTGGTGGCAAATTAATCCTCAAGGATTCCAGCAGATGTGTCGGCAATTTACCCAAAGAGTGCAGCAAGCGTGTCCGCCTGGGAAGTAGCTAGTACTTACGCACAGTACAAATTCATCATGATGTGCGTTAATTTTCGTGCCATTTCTGAAAGCATTCCCAAACGTAAAAATTTGAAGCTTTCAAAATGCCTCACATCCTCAAATACTGAATAATAGTGTAGACAATAGTTATCTATGAAGGCGACTGTGCTTACTGCTTGTCTGCGCTGTGTAACCATCCCTGTTACTTACTGTTTCCGGTTTTCTTTCTGATTATACTTTCCCCGTAGTAACAAAAGAGGGATTAGGAGTTAAAACTTATAAGGAATATGAAGAATTAAATAACATACAATTTATGTCCCTGGCTTACCTCACCCTCAATCCCTCTCCGATATATTGGAGAGGGAAGCTAGATACAGGATGAAGTTTTGCATTTTATTTAATCCACGTTCCTAAGTTTTATTTCGTTTTTCTTTTTTCTTCGAGATATTGTTCAATATCAGCAACTGCGTCCTCAAGAGCCGCTAAATCAATATTTGTTAAGTCTTGATCGAGTTCGACTTCAGTGGCAGTAATACTATGCAGTTGGGGGATCTCTTCTTCCTCGGTCGAACTTTCTTGTAAGATATCCTCCAACTCTTCGAGGGATTCTTGAAACACTTGATCAGCGACGCGGCGCTGTTGTGGCTGAATTTGCTCCATAATATTGACTTGAAAATCCTGATTTCCTGACTTAATTTTTGATTGCAGTTCCTACAGATTTAAATTTTGCACTTATAACATCATAGTTGTGTGCTGTATCAACTTTAGCAGTGGTTATCAAGAATATCGATATTTGGCTTTGGTAACATTTGCCAAGCTGTCTCCAATCGCTAGGACTTGTATTTTTGCAAAGACTATGAAATATTCCTGAAATATTATCTGGTAAATCTACTGTCAAAGAGTATCAAAGACTCATCCCAATGCCCAATTTCCAATGCGCCCGACTACTGCAATTCAAATCTTGCTTGAAAGAAACGGAGATACTTCGGCTCGTAAATCATTTTGAGTCCGCGTAGGCGATCGCGATTATAATAAACCTCTTCAACTGCCTCAGCAGTCAGATCCATGTGAGCTTGGGTATAAACGCGGCGTG
>NZ_JBTYKD010000042.1:0-16580 GCF_054880495.1 Nostoc sp. | reverse complement strand
GCACTCCCTCCTCAAAGCGGGTTTTGAGAAGGTACACCTGTAGCACGGGGAAAATTAGCTGGTGTGTTTGCTACCTTACGCACATAAAGACAATGACGGATGCTATCACTTAGAGGCGTGGTAAATTTTTCAATTAATTCAATTACGCCACCTAGCTGGTTAACAGTATTTTGCAAAACTGTGGTTTCTTCCTCTGTCCAATTCCCACGATAAATTATCGCTAAACCACTTCGTTTGAGTAATGGTAAGGCATATTCTGCACAAACAGAAGCTGTCCCAACAGCGCGGATCAAGGCAATATCATAAGCTTGTCGGTGCTGGGGTTGCTGACCGATTTCTTCAGCCCTACCAACGAGAGTTTTGGCATTAGTCAGAGCAAGTTCAGTTAATATATTGTCGATAAAAGTAATTTTTTTCCGGGTTGAATCCATCAGAGTAATTTTGCAGTTAGGTGCAATAATTGTCACTGGAACACCTGGAAAACCTGCACCCGTGCCAATATCAATCACAGATGCAGCTTCTTGAAGAGACGGGATAAATTCCCCCTGTGGCGCAATTCCTTTAAGAGAATCCCACAGATGTTTTTCCCAAAACTCCTGGGGGTCAGTGATCCGAGTTAAATTCAGTTGGCGATTACCTTCTAGGATTAACTCATAAAGTCTCTGGAATTGCGCTTGCTGTTGGGCTGTTGGTTCCCAATTCAGAGTTTGCTGCCAAATTTCTGCCATCTCAGGCAATAAGTTAGTCATTGGGCACTTGTACTGAGCGTTCGCGTAGCGTCTCGTAGAGAAGTCGTTGGCGCAGCCTAAGAAGAGAAGTATTGGGCATTGGGCACTTGTACTGACTTGTACTGAGCTTGCCTGCCCTGAGCCCTTCGACAAGCTCAGGGTAACACCTGTCGTTCGCGTAGCGTCTCGTAGAGAAGGGTCGAAGTAGCGTTCGCGTAGCGTCTCGTAGAGAAGTCGTTAGCGCAGCCTAAGAAGAGAAGTATTGGGCATTGGAAAAATTCTCCCTTGTCCTCCTTGTCCTCCTTGTCTCCTAACTCCTAACTCCCTACTTTCCCTTTCATACTGCTGGTAGAGGTTCTTTAACTTTGGCCTCTAGTGTCGTTGGATCTACTGATTCTAGTTCACCGTGGTTGAGTGTCCAGCAACGGTCTGCGATCGCTAACAGATCCCCAGCATCGTGTGTCACTATCAACAGTGTCCAATGTTGTTTCAGTTTCGCTAATAAATTTACCAGTTGCCGACGCATTGACCAATCTAGCCCAGCTGTGGGTTCATCCAATAACAGTAAATTTGGCTGCCGAATCAATTGCACTGCCAAAGCTAAACGTCGTTGCTGACCACCACTTAAAGCATGGGGAGCTGTGGAAAGCGATAAATGCTCTAATCCCACCTCAGTTAGTGCCTGTGTGACTCGTTCTGACCCTAACTCAGGATGTCCTAAACGCAATTCTTCTAAAATCGAACCACCGCAAAAGTGCCGCTCTGGAAACTGAAATACTAACCCAGCCAATTGTTGTAGCTGTTCGGCTATAAGTTCTTGTTCCCGCCAGAAGAGTCCGCCAGTAGTGGGTTCGGCTAGTCCTGATAAAATTTCTAATAAGGTACTTTTACCAGAACCACTTGGGCCAATAATCAGACCTAGCTGCTGCGGTGCTAATTCCATGTTGATCGATTTGAGAATCGCTGTCGGGCAAGCTGTAGGATGATAAATTAGATTTCGGAGATAGAGCATTTGTTAAGATTACCAAAAAGTCAGCAAATTAGTGATTAGCTACACTGAGAGCATCGAGAAAATTCTAGAGAAATTTCTCGCGCATTATCTGGATTAACACTTTAATTTAGCAGCAAGAATCATTCACTTTTTCTCCATTGTGGCACTTTCACCCTTAAACAATCGCTATAACAAGCCTGGGAACATGGAAAAATTACCAAAGTCAACCTTTATATAAGAAAATTTTCCTGGAAGCAGAGGCAAGTTAACACTTCGACTCCTTTCGACTGCGCTCAAGGCAAGTCGCTCAGTGTAAAAATTAAGCGTTTTTTGCATTGTAAGTAACACATACGACTATTTCAACCGCAATTATTCTGAGGGTTAAAATGACTAAAAAATTATCTTCGGCTCGATTAGTAGTGTCTGCTAGACTGACTACCCTTGCTCAAACTGCTTTTGCCACTGTGATCGCACTTAATTTGTGCGTAAATCCCTCCCTGGCTGGCGATCCGTTTCGCAATCGTGAACCTCATCAAATTGGCGACCAAACAGAAGCAGCTTTTAAAGCGATTTTCCAACAGGGCAACTATCCAGCCGCAGAGCGTTATCTAGATCAAGCACTATCCAAAGAGCCAAATGAACCTCTAGCTTATGCTATTAAGGCATCTTTAGCATACGGAAATAAGGATTGGGCTAAACTCGACACCTACAGCCAGAAAACTCTAGAAACCGGACAAAAACTGATTTCTACCGATCCATTGCGTGGTAATTTATACACTGCTGTTGGTCATTTTTTAGAGGGTGCAGTAGTTATCAGCCGTGAGGGTACAGTCAATGGTGTGCCGCAAGTCTTTAGTCAGTTGCGGCAAGTTTATGAATATCTAGACAAAGCCGAAGCAATTTCTGCCAACGATCCAGAACTGAATTTAATCAAAGGTTATATGGATTTATTATTGGCGGTTAATTTGCCTTTTGCTAGCCC
Organism: Nostoc sp.; assembly: GCF_054880495.1. Lineage (NCBI taxonomy): Bacteria > Bacillati > Cyanobacteriota > Cyanophyceae > Nostocales > Nostocaceae > Nostoc > Nostoc sp. Next base: position 13,879 of record NZ_JBTYKD010000042.1, on the reverse strand, counting down.
AGATCAGGCAATTGGACGGTTAGAACAAAATGCTGCTCCTCGGTATCTAGTGGATCGGGGTATTGCTCTTGCTTACCGAGATTTAAAACGGTATTCACAGGCACTAGAGTATGTTAACCGGGCGATCAAAAGCACATCCGATAATCCAGAAATTTATTATCTCAAAGCGCAGATCCTGAAAGAATTGGGGCAAAAACAAAAAAGCCAGCAGATGTTCCAAGAAGCGATCGCTAATTTTGACAAAGCATTGACTAAAAAATCCCAACTCCCAGGCGATTTAGTCAAACAAATTGAGGGTGAACGCAAAAATGCTGTTAGCCTGAACAATCCTAGATAATTGGGCATTGGAAATAATTTAGCCCCCACTCTCCACTGCCTACTCCCCATTTTGATATGCTTATTTTCAGAAGAGTAATTGAGATATTAGACCAAAATGGAGATTCAGTTCCGCGAAATTAATCCTTTTGATATGTGGATTTGGCTGAAATTCAGCACAAATCCTTCGGCGCGTGAAAAGCAGTTTGTAGAAGAAGTTTTCAATTCCTGGTTTTATCTGGGTAAATTGGGTGCATTTAATGCAGAGAATCTTCAGGTGCAGGATACTGGACTCGATATCAGCTACATGAATTATGATGCACAAGGGTATGACAAAAGCCTGTTAGCACTGATGCACAACATCGGTGAGTTTGAATATGAGGGACAGTGGGGGCGTTGTTGGTTTGACTTAGGAACCAGTGATGCGATCGCTCTCGATATTTTAATCAACGCCCTCACCCAGCTAAGTCAGGAATATGTCACCATTGAAGAGTTATATATGGGTGGCGAAAATTCAGATTGGCCTATTGAAAATAGCGAAAGTCGTCCTCAGTCTATTTACGATAATTAGTTACAACAATGAATAAAGCAGGGGAAATTCGGGTAATAACCTTGGGGCTAATTCGGAATGGTGAACGCATATTTCTTTCTGAAGGCTACGATCCCGTAAAACAAGAAAGATTTTATCGGGCTTTGGGCGGTGGTATTGAATTTGGCGAAACCAGCCGCGTCGCGCTACAACGGGAGTTTCAAGAGGAAATTCAGGCAGAGTTAACGAATATTAAATATCTAGGTTCTATAGAGAACCTGTTTACATTTAATGGTAGGCAAGGTCATGAAATTATTCAGCTTTATCAATGTGACTTTGCTGATTCCAAATTTTATCAACTGGAAAGTTTAGTTTTTTCAGAATCACCAAATCATAAACATAGAGCATTATGGGTAGATATCTCTCGCTTGAAATCTGGAGAATTCCGATTAGTACCTGAAGTGTTTTTTGAATATTTATAAATCATCTGGAAATAGCACTCAACAAAGACACAATATACTGGTTGAGACTAACGCCTTCTCGTTCAGAAGTCTCAGCTAAACGTCGATGCAAAGACTTCGGCATCCGTACTATTAGTTTACCGCTATAGCTATCATTAGTACTTGGTAAGGGAATATTATCGCCGATTTCATAAGCTGTCTCAATCCACAATTCCCGCGCCTCATTGAGATTTGCCATTGTCTCTTCAAGGGTTTCGCCTTGAGTAAGACATCCAGGTAAATCTTTAATTTGGGCCACATATCCACCCTCTGGGTCGGGGTAAAGTGTTACAGGGTACTGAAGATTTAAATAATATTCTAAGGACGGCTTCTCAATCGGCTGGTTCTTCTGGTTCAGTGTCTTCATCAATCCACTCTTCTAAATTTAATAGTTCAACTATTTGCTGTACATAAACTCCTTTAACTTTTTGTCCTCCTGTTTTGGGTACAGTGATGGTTTTACCTTGGGAGTCTCTGAAGCTATGATGGCTACCCTTAGACCTTTTCTCTTCAAAGCCAAAAGCTTCCAATAGATAGTAAACTTCCTGAAACCGCACTTCTGGAGGTCGTTTTAGGAACTGATCTACTAATTTTCTTAATTTGCTCATTGAGAGATGATACTATATATAGTATCAAAATTTTAAGAGATAAAAAAGCGATCGCTGAAATAGTAGAAGTAGTAGTAGAGTTTTAGACAGTTCTACAATAAAGGCAAAGACGTTGAGGTTGAACTAACCTAATGGGTGTACCTGAAACAAACCCAAAGATACCAATGCTTTCACCAAGCCTCTACGAAACTGATTTTTACGCTTGGACAGAGGAACAAGCAACTTTACTTCGCAATGAGCAGTGGAGTCAGATTGATCGGCAAAATCTGATTGAGGAGATTCAATCTTTGGGTAAACAGCAACGTCAAGAACTGCGAAACCGTCTGAGTGTGTTGATTGGACATTTACTAAAATGGGAGTACCAGTCCCAACACCGTAGCCGTAGTTGGTTAGCAACACTTCGGATTCAACGCTTAGATATTGCTGAACTACTTGAAGACAATCCTAGCTTAAAGCCCTATCTTGAAGAAGTACTTCGCAAAGCCTACCTTAAAGGTGTCGAACTAGCTGTTGGAGAAACAGATTTACCCAAGCGTACTTTTCCGGTAGAGTGTCCTTACAGTTTGTCAGAGATTATGGATTATGATTTTTACCCCGGTGAATCAAGCAAGTTAGTGGATGAATCAGAGCAGTAATTTGAAATTAAAGTAAATCTTCTTCAGATAGCTGGGCTATTTTCATCAAGGCTTTCAAGGTTCCAACTTTCAAATCTTGATTGCGATGAACAGGAATTAACAGGATTTTTTCTATTTCAGGGTTTTCATAAATATAATGACTGCCAGTAATTCTTTGCAAAACCCAACCTTTTTGTTCCACAATCTTACAAAGTTGCTTGCCAGAAATCGATTTCATACAGCAATTTCAACAACTTGATCTGTTGATTCAATTGCATTACGACTGTTAGCAACTTCAAGCCAACCTTCAATAGCATCCTTTAAATTAGCCATTACCTCTTCTCTGGTATCTCCTTCGGTAATACAACCGGGAAGCGCGGGAACCTCTGCCCAATAACCGCCTTCTTCTGCTGGATGAATGATTGCTCTAATTTTCATAAATGTGTCTGCGACGGGCTTCGCCTACGCCTTGAAATCCTAAACTCCACCTTCTAACTCCTCTAGATCATCTACTGTCAGTGGTGCTTGTCCAGTGTGGCGCACATACAACACATTCACTGTAGTACCTCGAATTGTAAAAAGTACTCGGTATACGTTTTTGAGTTTCCCATAAAGGAGTTGGCGTACTTCTTCTGGAAAAATTTCATGTTCGACTGCTAAAGCACAACGTTGGGGCTTCTCTTGTAGGGTAGCAATAGCATTCATCAATCCTCGAAACCAACGATCAGCAAATTCAGGATTCCGCTCTCGATACCAGCAATAAGCTTGCTCAATCTGAGCTTCCGCGATTGGGGTAATCTCAATCTGAAATGCCATACTTTTGCTGCATTTCTTGGACGAAATCCCCAATAGGGCGGGTTTGACCAGCGTTAAGTTCCTCGAAACCTTGTCCAATTCCAGCAATTGTCTCCAACTGATCAATCAGTTGGCGTAATTTCGTGGGGTCGATTTTACCAGGGTCTAGAAAGGTGACAAGAACGAGTGAGCGATCGCTAACATCTTGCGGTAACTGGGTCAGGTGAATTTGTCCATCCTGATAAATGCCTTCGATAGTTTTTATCATGTTGAAGTTGGGTTGGTATTTCCTTTAATTCTACCAACTAGACTCAAAGGGCTGGGTCTGAAATTCCCGCCTGCTCAAAAGCTTTTCGGCAGTATGCCACTCTTTTAAAATACAAGCGATCGCTCTCCATAATCGAAGTAGTAAAATTTGAGCCGCAGCAAGTGTTGGATTTACTGCGATTAACCCACCCTTGCATCTAGTTGATCAACGTTCGCCACGGGCTGAATTTAGCAAAGCGATCGCCTATAGATAATACTCACATAATCGCGATCGCACCAATCAAAATCTTAGACCTCAGTTTAAAACAAATCCAAAGATATCAATGCCTTCACCAAGCCTCTAGGAAACTGATTTTTACGCTTGGACACAGGAACTAGCCCGCCGCATCTTGCTATTGGCAGGTAAATTTTTTAGTTTGGCGCTTATTTGTTGCGCCAATGTCCTTCAATATGGGTTCCATCCTTACGACGATAACCTTGAACATAGACTTTTCCACTTGAGTTACTTGATGAATTACTGCCCCAGAAGTTAGTCGTAGTCCGTTGCTGGTTGGATGTACTGTTATCCCGATAATTATTAGTAGTTCGGTGTTGATTTACTTGTTTGGGTTTTTCCTCTTGCTGCGTAAGTGATGCATTAAGTAATTCAATCACTGCACCAAATTGATTTACTTGTTTGAGTTTTTCCTCTTGCTGCCGCTGTTCTTGTCTTAGTTTCTCTGCCTGTAGTTGCTGCTCTCTGTTGAGACGTTCTTCTATCTGTTTCTCTAATCTCAAATGTTGCTCTCGCAGGCGAAGTCTCTCTTTTGCAGGTTGCTCTTTCTTGCGCTCTTATTCTTGGCGTTTTCAGTCTCTCAATAATCGCTCCCAATCCTCCAAACCTAACTGAGGATTCTTGACTGGAGGCTGAGATGTTTCCCAACAAAAGCTATAAGCCTCAGTTTCAAACTTAGCACCAACGGAACTAAATATAGACTCGTTTAGCTTTTCACTATTTCCTTGAACTTGTTGAAGAATAAAATTTGGCAAAGATGGAATAAGCTCAGCTTCAGGCTGCTTTTTCCCAAAAACTCCTTTAAAAAAACCGATTTTTGAAGGTTTAGGAATTGCGGTTTCGAGAACCCAAAGTTTGACTGTCTTATCCCAGCTACTACTTACAAGTACCTGATTATTAAAACAAAAAGCGACTGAGCTAACTCCTGCTGAGTGAGCATAAAAAGAGGAATCTAGAGTACCTGTCGTCAGATTCCAAATCTTGACGTAGCCATCATCATCACCACTTACGAGAAGCTGACCATTAGAACTGAAACCTAGACTACGCACACTACTTGAATGCCCCTGAATAGTGCATTTAGATAATCCAGTTTGCATATCCCACAAAATGATGTCCCCATCATCATCACTGCTTGCAAGAATTTTTCCATCAGGGCTAAATACAACTACACCTTCGCTCTGCCAATAAGCAACGAGTTCGGCTCCTGTCTTGGGAGGATTTGCTAAAACCTGTCTCACAGAAAGAATCCGAAGAATGTATTCAGGAAGAGGAAGGTTTAGCCGAGTAGCTTCAGTAAAAAGCTCATTTTCTAGCTCTGGCGGCAAATCAAGATTAATATTCACTCTGGTTATGCTGTGTAGGTTTGGTTATCTGGAATCGCACCTTGCATTCTCCCAAAAGCATCAATCAAACTCTGCAATTGTTGATCGGCCTTAAAAACTCCTAACCCGCGCACCGTAACTTTCCCAGGAGAATAGACAAACCGCGTCTTGAGATTTTCTGGTAAATTCGCCGCCAATAAATTCCAAGCTGGTTCCTCCATCGGCGTTTCTAAAACGATGTGCTGCTTGTTTTCTGGTTTAATCCGGCTAAATCCGATTTTTTTCGCTAGCTGTTTGAGTTCCATGACTCGCAAAAGTTGATTTGCAGGCACTGGTAAACTACCATAGCGATCGCTCCACTCGGCTGCAATTAGCTTTAATTCTGATTTAGATTTAGCTGTGGCCACCGCCCGATAAGCACTCATCTTTTGATCCAAATCGGTAATGTAATCTGCTGGGATAAATGCCGTCAGGTTAAGGTCAATCTGGGTATCCTCCACTTGCGGTATTTCTTGTCCTCGGATTTCCCGAATTGCTTCTTCTAGCATTTCCATGTATAAATCAAAACCGATGGCATCCATTTGACCGGATTGTTCTGCACCTAGCAAGTTACCTACACCTCTGATTTCCATATCGCGCATTGCTAGTTGATATCCAGAACCTAGCTGAGTAAATTCCTGAATCGCTCGTAAACGTTGCCGTGCCGCGTCAGATAATGCCCGTTGCTTCGGATAAAATAACCAAGCATGAGCTTGGATACCTGCACGTCCCACACGACCGCGTAATTGATACAGTTGTGCCAACCCAAAGCGGTGAGCATCTTCAATCAAAATCGTGTTGACTCGCGGAATATCTAAGCCAGATTCAATAATCGTCGTACAAACAAGGATGTCTGCGTCGCCATTACTAAAGGTGAGCATGGTTGATTCTAACTCGCTTTCATCCATTTGACCGTGAGCGATCGCAAACCTAGTCCCCGGTAACACTTCTCGTAAATTGGCTGTTGTCTCTTCAATCCCGTCCACTCGTGGAACTACATAAAACACCTGTCCGCCTCTGTCTAATTCTTGACGAATTGCACTGCGGATACTTTCGGAATTAATTGGTGACAGATGGGTTTTAATTGCGCGTCTAGTTGGCGGTGGTGTGGTGATTAAACTCATTTCCCGAATTCCTGACAAGGACATATACAAAGTCCGGGGAATGGGAGTGGCTGAGAGAGTCAGCACATCAACCTGAGTTTTCAGGCTTTTAATTTTCTCTTTCTGGTTTACCCCAAATCGCTGTTCTTCATCTACCACCAACAATCCTAAATCGCGGAATGTCACGCCTTTACCTAAAATTTGGTGAGTACCAACCACTACATCTAATTCACCCGTTGCCAATCGCTTTTGAATATCGCGGCGTTCTTCAGCCGAACGAAAGCGGTTAAGTAAACCAACATTTACGGGGTAGGGAGCAAAACGTTCTTTGAGTGTATGGTAATGCTGCTGTGTTAAAATAGTCGTCGGCGCAAGGAGTGCCACTTGTTTACCGGCGATGACTGCTTTAAAAATAGCGCGAATCGCCACTTCCGTTTTCCCGAAACCGACATCGCCACAAATTAAACGATCCATTGGGCGATCGCTTTCCATGTCTCGTTTCACATCTTGGACAGCTTTGAGTTGATCGGTTGTGGGTTGATAGGGAAAAGAATCTTCTAGTTCCTCCTGCCAAGGCATATCATTGGGGAAGCTAAAACCTTGTTGTTGTGATCGCGCTGCATACAGTTTCAATAAATCCACCGCCAATTTTCTGATCGCTTTGCGGACTTTATTCTTCGTATTTTCCCAAGCTTTACCCGTCATCCTATTGAGTTCCGGTGCTTTATCACCTGCGGCGCGGAACCGGGATAAAGCACCGACTTGATCGGCTGCGACTCTGAGTAACCCGTCAGCATACTGCACCGCTAAATAATCACGGGTTTCGTGATTAATCGTCAAACTTTCCAGCTTGACAAATTTGCCAACACCATGATTTCTGTGAACTACATAATCGCCTGGACGCAGCTTATTGGGATCAACTTGTTTAGAAGTAGCTTTGTGGCGCTTGCGGATATAGCCGGGAGTCGCCAAGGAATGCTGCCCAAAAAATTCCCGATCTGTAACGATTACTAATCGGTACGTAGGCAGGATAAAACCTTCTAGTTCGGCCAGACCAGAATATTTTAGGGCTATGGGAGTATGGTTGATTTGGAGCTTATCGATTGCTAAGTAGTCGCGGGGATTGGGGATAAACTGAGCCGGACAATCATGTTCTTGCAAAAGTGAGACAGAACGCGAAGGTTGAGCAGAAAGCAGCCAGGTCGAGAAATTGCGATCGCGTTCTTGGCGGATGGTCTCAGCTAGTTTAGCAAACTGGTGTGGCATGACTGGAACAGGTCGGCTGGCCAGATTTATCCCACTATTTTCCTCTGACAGTTCCGATAAGTATAATCTTTTAAACTTGGCAATATCAGCCAAACACTCATCAAAAGAACGGTGAATCTTCGGTAATGTTAGGGGATTAGATTCTTCCCCATGCCCCATGCCCCACTGTTCCTCAGCATTTTCTACCCAGCGATCGCTATGAGCATGACACTGTTCTGGCTCATCAATAGCAATTAGGGTGTTTTCTGCTAAGTAGTTTAGCAGAGATGCTGGTTCCTCGAACGCCAACCCCAAAAAGCGACGACTACCCTCTAAAAGTGATGAGTTCTGAGTCATGTTAGCGGATAGCTGTTGTTCAGCCCGTTCTGAGTCAGGATTTAACTCATAACTCCTAACTCCTAACTCAGAACTATTCTTCAGTGCCCCCATCACTACAGGAGCAAAGCTAGTGGGGGTAAGAATTAACTGGTCAACTTTATCGAGGGCTGAACGTTGAGTTGCTGGGTCAAATTCCCGCATTTGCTCGATTTGATCACCAAACCATTCCAACCGGACTGGGAACTCAGATGAAACCGGGAACACATCAACAATATCACCCCGTCGGCTCCACTGTCCTTCCGTTTCCACCAAAGGCACCCGTTCGTACCCCAAAATAGTTATCTTCTCACTGAAGGCATTCAAGTCTAATTCCATCCCCCGCTTCAGAGTCAGACAGAATTGCCCAAAAGCTGCTGGTGGAGGCAAATGAGGTTGCAGCGCCCCTTGAGTAGCCACAATCGCCATCTTGGATAATTGAGAATTGGGATTTGGGATCTGGTTTTCTTCCCCATGCCCCATGACACCAGTTGCTTTAACGGAGGGAACCTCCGCAACGCACTGGCTCCCCAATGCCCCATGCCCAATGCCCAAATCTGCCAATACCTGCATTTGCCCCCAACTCATCTCAGTTTCCGGGTCAAAAGGTTCGTAGGGAGAAGCCTCGGAGGTGGGGTAAAAATGTACTGTTTGCCATCCCATTGCCTCCAGTTGTGCATAAACGCGTCCAGCTTCCTCCAGAGTGGCGCAAACCACGAACAAATCCTTGCCCATAGCCCGCGCTAATGCTGAAGCCACCAGAGCCTTGGGCAGCCGGGGAATGCCATTTAACCGCAATTCTTGTTGTCGGTTTAGCTTAGAAATAAATTCAGTGGTTAGCGGCGATCGCCCTAAGGCACGCACAATAGAAGAAAATGACATAAGTACTACTAGCGATGGGAGCTTTGTAAATGAGAAAATCTAGAGGCAGTTTATGTCAACCATTTTAAAAGTGTTAAGAGCTTTCTTGCTCCTTTGGTTAAAGAATAATGCACAGCAATTAATAAACTTAAGAACTATAACTATTACTTTGTGTACAGTTAAAGCATTTATAGAAGCACCTTTAATACTAGATACTAGGAATTGAGCTACGTTCGCTCTGATAAGCCGCAATTTTAAACATGTCCCCCATCACTTTTGAAATTTTAATCATTTTGGTGCTAATTATTGCCAACGGTATGTTTTCTATGTCTGAGATGGCGATCGTCTCAGCACGCAAGGTAAGGCTACAGCAGCTTGCCAATCAAGGAGATGCCAAGGCAAGGGTAGCACTGAAACTAGCTGAGTCTCCAAATCATTTCCTGTCAACCGTTCAAGTGGGTATTTCCCTGATCGGTATCCTGACTGGTGCTTTTGGAGGAGCAACAATTGCCAACCGACTGGCAATCTATATAAAATTTGTTCCTTTGTTAGCACCTTATAGTGAACCGATATCTTTCGGAATAGCGGTTTTGCTCATTACCTATTTCTCACTGATTGTTGGCGAATTGGTACCGAAGCGTCTGGCATTAAACAATCCAGAAAAGATTGCATCGATTGTAGCTATTCCCATGCAAGCCTTGGCGGCGATCGCTTCTCCTGTAGTCTTTCTCTTAAGCGCTTCTACAGATTTGATTCTGCGATTACTGGGAATTACAGCTTCTACCGAGCCGCAAGTCACTGAAGAAGAAATTAAAATCTTAATTGAGCAAGGTACTGAGGCGGGAACCTTTGAGGAAGCCGAACAGGATATGGTGGAGCGAGTTTTTCGTTTAGGCGATCGCCCTGTCAGCTACTTAATGACACCCCGCCCGGATATTGTCTGGCTAGACTTAGACGACTCTGCCGAAGAAAATCGCCAAAAGATGGTTAATAGTGCCTATTCTCGGTATCCAATTTCTCAAGGCGGACTTGACAATGTGCTGGGTGTTATCCCTGTCACCGACTTATTAGCTAGGAGTTTCCGAGGGGAACCCCTAGACTTGACAGTGGGATTGCGACAGCCCGTATTTGTGCCAGAAAGCACCCGTGGCTTGAAAGTTTTGGAATTGTTCAAGCAAACCATCACTCACATGGCGCTGGTAGTCGATGAATACGGCGTGATTCAAGGATTAGTCACTCTCAACGACATTATGAGCGAAATCGTGGGTGATGTTCCTTCCACAGATGGGCAAGATCAACCCCAAGCTGTGCAACGCGAAGATGGTTCCTGGCTTTTGGATGGGATGTTGCCTGTAGAGGAGTTTTTAGAACTTTTCGGTATGGAAGAGTGGCAACCCGATGAACGCGGTAGTTATCAAACTTTAGGCGGTTTTGTGATCACCCATTTAGGACGTATTCCCGCCGCAGCAGATTATTTTGAATGGCAAAGTATGCGAATTGAAGTAATGGATATGGATGGTAATCGCGTTGATAAAGTACTAGTCATACCGAAGGCAAGTAAATCAGCAGATACGAAAAAATCTGACTAGCGATCGTTGGTTTATGAACGTGAAAATAAGCCTAATAACAGGAGAGTTTCAACAGAGGAATCTATAGAGAGGCTAAAAAACGTTGCTGCAAAAACCAATCCCCAACACATTGCCGCCTACATCTACATATCTCCTCCATCGGGAACTGGAGTTGAATATCTTTTGGATATAAAAACTGCACAACCAAATCAAGGTGATTTTCAAAAATTTAACAAACAAATGTTAGAATGGTATGCTTATAGACTTGCTAAAAATACAAATGCTAAGTTAGAGGCTCGTATTGCTATTCCTTTTAATCCTTTTCCAAAATCTTGGGATGAAATGCAAAAAACTAAGTTATTTAGTTCTCCTCTAGATATCGCTCAAGATATATGGGTTGAAAATCAATTTTGCGAAAATACAGATTTCATTTTTGTTAGCCAACTTGATTAACTAACTATTGAGATCTAGTCACTTAGTATATTATCAAATATACTAAGTACAGTGTTGGGTAAAATCGTGGTGAATTGAAGGTTGAAATTTAAACGCATAGGCGCCTCGCCTTCCCGCAGGGGAAAGCGCAGAGGCACGCAGAGAATTCGCTCCGAATTAATGAAATGTTATACTAAGTTTCTAATTCTCAACTCTGAGACAATCGTTTCACCTCTGCACCTGCCAACAACTGATGGGCTTGTTGTAGAAGTTGGGGGATTTTATCAGCATAGGGATTCCGGGCGAGACATTGCCGCAAGTTTAATTCATTTAGTCGATCAGCTTTGTTGCCGGGAAACCAGTGATCGCCATTGCCAAGCAGGTTGTAGCGCATTTTGCCATAGTCTACCAGATCGTAGGCGATCGCTAGATTCCACAGCCACAAAATCACCCGAATATTTACCTCGCCAGGGGTTTGGTCAAAGGTTGGTAGATTTGTCTGCCACGATTTTACCCAATCTTCTCCCAAAGTAGCGATCGCTTCTGATTCCAACCTTGCTAAAATTGGTGGCAAAATTGACGATGCCTGATCTACTAATTCTAAAGTCTTCAGATGTTCATCAAAATCTTCTGGTTTTGCTGCTCCCAAACTCAGGGTATGCACCTCTTGATGACTCAAACAAAACAAATTATTAAACACCATTGGACTCAAAGGGGCGCAAAGATTTACTAATTTTTCTGGAGGTTCATACAATAAACCCCCTTTATTAGATGGGCTAATGATAAACACCCCCATATCGTGGCGTTTAGCTGCTTCAATTGCCGCCCAATTCCATTGATTAATGTAGTACCAGTGCAGGTTCACGTAATCAAATTTATTGGTATTAATAGTCTGCACAATCATATCTGTTGATCCGTGTGTAGAAAAGCCAATAAATCTAACTTTTCCCTCAGCTTGCAACTGCTGGGCTACTTCCAAACAGCCACCAGGACGGATACTGTAATCTAATGACTCATCATGATTGATGCCGTGCAACCCTAAAAGATCAACATAATCTAGTTGGAGATTTTTTAATGATTGTTCAAATTTTTCCCGGAATTCTTTCGCATCTGCCTGTGGGTTTATTTTGGTCTGAACAATCAACTTTTCGCGGGGAAACTTGGGCAATATTCTCCCCAATTGCATTTCGGAAGTGCCATAACCACGGGCAGTTTCAATATGATTAATCCCAACTTCCACCGCCCTTTTTATAGTGGCTTCTAGATTCGCCTGGTTATCAGCAGGAATTTCATGATTGGGAACATCCTTCCATTTGAACTGATATCTCATGCCACCGCAGGAAAACACTGGCATCTGTAATTCTGTGCGTCCAAATCGTCTATATAGCATCAGGAGATTGGGGATTGCTTACCAACTTAAAATCTAAAAACGACAGTCATTCGAGCTTTCAGTACCATATTAATTACCTCTGTTCAATCTGTAACACTAGCAAGATTCATCGCATTATTAAATCGGTCAGGTCTTTTGATTATTCGACTATCATAACCGACAATGCCCAATACCCAATACTTCGGCTTCGCTCAGTACAAGTGCCCAATGCCCTCATTCCGTAATTAATTGACGATACACTGCCAGTGTTTCCTGATGGACGCGGGTAACACTCAGCCATTCTAGGTTTTGATTTGCCCGATGTTTCCATTCGTGCAGTATATCGGCATTACTCAGTAATTGTACTAAAACTCCAGCCAAAGCATTACTATCTTTTGCTGGCACTAAAAGACCTGCTTGCCCATTGTCCAAAGCTTCAGGAATGCCGTCTACCTGAGTCCCAACGATCGCAGTTCCAGCTTCCCTAGCTTCCGAAAGTACCAGAGGGCAAGGGTCACGATGGGAAGCCAGCACAAATATGTCACAAGATATGAGATAGCGTTGAGGTTGCGGCTGGAAGCCTTCAAAATGAATACGTTCTTTTACAGAAGTTGCTTGTGCCTGTGCCTCAAATAGCTGTTTATCAGGGCCATTTCCGACCAAATAAAGATGCGCTTGGGGAAAATCTGAGGCAATTTGTGCAAAGGCAGCGATTAACTCAGTGATTCCTTTGCGTTGATACATTCCGGCTACAGTAGCGATCGCTGGACGCTGTAATGGTAAAGGTTGATAATCTTGTATTGGATAGGTGCGGGGACTGCCTAAAGTTCCGTTGCATACCACCCGCAACTTATTTTCTGGGATACCGCGCCTAGCCATAGAATCTCGCACAGCCATGCTGACAGCAATTACCCTGTCAGCTAAACCCATCAGCAGGCTAGCACGTTGAAACTCGTTGTGTACTGTAGAAACTAAAGCATAGTTGTGTCCTTTAAAAATGCGTGCTAATATGACTCCGGTCATCATGTGTGCATGAACAATATCCGGCTGAAATTCAGCTGCGATCGCTCGATAACGTATAACTGCTTTAATCATACTTATCGGTTTCCTAGTTTGGTCTAGTTGGTAGTGTTTAACACCACAAATATTTAGTAAAGTCTCGTATTCACCACCAGCAGAAATAACCGCTACCTCATGACCAGATTTTGCCTGTAAACAAGCCAGATCCACAGCCACATTTACAATACCGTTACCTATTTCTTGAACGTGGTTCAAAATATGTATGATTCGCATAATCTTTGAGATATGTATAAAAAAGCAAGATAAGTAACTGAGTATAAATCAACATAATTATTGAGGTCTTCAATAACAACTCAAAAGTAGTCACTAGTGCGTAAAATTGACCACTTACTACTGACTAAGAGTGCTTCTAATCAATTACTTAGCTTAAAGACTTATTCATTAACGGCAGGGTAAATCGGGGTAAAACTCCAAAATTCTGAAGACTGAATCTACTATTTCAGTCGCTATATCGTTATTTGCTATTCGCTAATATCCTGGCATCAGGCTTTAGCTTAAATAGTAGAAGCCTCTCACCTACCCGATAGGGAGGTGATGAGATGAATACAGGTGAGTGACGAATTGACCAACGAGCAAAACCATC
>NZ_JBTYKD010000041.1:0-4391 GCF_054880495.1 Nostoc sp. | reverse complement strand
TCCTTCAAGCAAGTCAACTCGTGGAAAGAGGAAACCCAAAGAGCGATCTTTGGAATCCCCACCCTCTACGAAGTAGGGTGGGGAGGATGTCAAGCTCTCTTGTGGTTTTATCATCAATTAAAGGGTTTAAGACCCTCTCTTACAAAGTTCTGAGGGTCGGTTTCCGATCCTCAGACTTTGCGCTACGTCTATAGGTAGGATCAGTTACCCTGCGGGAAGCAAGCTACAGTCGGGGTTTAAATCAAGAGAAGTTGCCACAACGCTCTTAACCCGTGCAAGGCAGTTCTCTTCTCTGCGAGACGCTACGCGAACGTCTGAAAATGTCTTGAATTTTAAATTTTGAATTTTGAATTGTTAATATGCCCTTAGATGAAGATGTGGCTCAGGTTTTCACCACACCAGAATCGGGTAATGAATGCCTCCCTTTTTTGGGTAGGGTAGTATAAAATTAGTTTCGGAGAAACTATTAAGCATGACTCTGGCATCAAGTAGAAAAGCAGACTATTTAGAGGAATCACTTCTCCGTGAATTTGAGGAGTATTTGCTTCAACCGAATGTGCGAAAGTCAGCTAAAGATGTCATGGACTTACTTGCTGACGAGTTCATTGAGTTCGGAAGCTCAGGGCGTGTTTTCGATAAACAGCAAATTATCAAGAGCTTACAGAATGAACCCATCGAACCCCTGACTCAGAGATCGATAACAGAATTCAAAACGTTAGTTTTAGCAACAGGGGTTATTTTAGTAACTTATCGTATAGTCAGACATGGTGGATCTGGCGAACAGCCTGTTCATTCGCTGCGAAGTTCCATCTGGAAATTGAACAATGATCGATGGAAAATGATCTTTCATCAGGGCACTTTGGTTAGAGAATCATGAGTCATAGGCGTGCTGATTTGAGCCTAGAGGAATTTATTGCATTACTGTAGCGTGAGTTATTGAGTGTGTCAGCGATCGCGCGGCTTTGAATGAAAAAGGAGCAGTTCAATGGATACAGTTGTGCTAAATCTAGACCGAATTGTTCATCTAACGGATGAGCAGTTTTATCAACTCTGCATGGCGAATAAAGATTTGAATCTGGAACTAAATGCCGAAGGAGAACTGATTCTTGTGCCACCAGTTGGAGGAGAAAGGGGAAATCAAGAGGCGGGACTGATTAGAGACTTGGAAATTTGGAACCGCCAAACAAAATTAGGAATAGTTTTTAGTTCCTCGACTATCTTTAGATTGCCGAATGGAGCAAACCGTTCTCCTGATGCTGCTTGGGTAAAATTGTCACGATGGGAAGCGTTAACTCTTGAGGAGCGTCAAAAATTCCCGCCACTAACGCCTGACTTTATAATTGAACTCAGATCCCAGAGCGATGTCTGGCGACAAGCCGCTACGCATCTACGCTTAAAAACCTTCCAAAACAAGATGCAGGAATATATAGAAAATGGTTTACGCTTGGGTTGGCTGATCAATCCTCAAGAACAGCAGGTGGAGATTTACCGAAAAGGATTGGATTGCCTGTAGAGGTAATTCAAATGCCAGTGCTACTTTCTGGGGAAGAGGTTTTGCCTGGGTTTCAGTTACAGGTATGATATTATCTTACAATTGCCAAAGCATCCCAACGGAAATTATTTCGAGTCAAAGTTTTACATAGAAAAGGCTCAAGCATTGCTACCTGAGCCTTTTCTAAATTCAATTAAATTACTTTCGTCTATTCAGCTTAGTAACGGTTACGATTATAGCCACCGCCACCACCGCCACCGCCACGGTTTCCACCACCGAAGGAGGAACCACCCCTGTCTTCTCTGGGCTTGGCTTTATTAACTTTGAGGTCACGACCAAGCCATTCAGCACCATCAAGGGCTTCAATGGCTTTTGTTTCTTCATCTTCTGAATTCATTTCCACAAAAGCAAAGCCGCGTAAACGACCTGTTTCACGGTCAGTCGGTAATTGAACACGCTTTACACTACCATATTCTGCAAATACAGCACTTAGCGCGTCTTGTGTAACTTCATAGGAGAGGTTACCTACGTAAATTGACATTAAATGTCTCCAAAATCATAAGTTTGTAGAGATTTAGATTTCGGAGAGAAGTCTGTAATACCAAAAGGGAAAAGCCTGTCAATACTAAAAACAAACACTGTCGCCGAATTAATTCTCATTTCACTTCCCATGATGGCATAACAACTAACTTTCTGGGGTAAAGTTTCAAAAAATGTTATAAAAAGTTATGTTGCCAGTTGATAGCTAAGTGCTGGCTAGTCCCAAAATGGGTGAGGCTATAGGGAACCACACCCACGAGATAAACTAACTTTCCACTCTCTTTTCTAAATATTGACCAATCATCAACTGCTCACCAGCACGGGAGATAATGGTTTGTCTGGTGCGGTATTTGCTACCAATTAGCTTTAACTCTTCCTCAAACACTGAGCTATTGTATTGAGTTCGCAAACACAGTGTTTTCGGGTTAGAGAAACAATACTGGGCGATGACTGGTTTGGATATGGCAAAACCGCGATCGCGATATAAAATGTTTCCCATAACCCCAAATAATGTTGAACCTTGCGACTCTTTCGTTGCCTTCAGCACATCCCTACTTTCCCATGTAACAGCGGCACCACAGATCAAACTATCTGTATCAGATAAATCGTGCATTTGAGCTAGCTTTTGCAATTCATCACAGCCTTGCTCTAAAAAATTGATCGTAACTATACTTTCCATTTCCTTGGTTTCTCCCTCAGGTAGGGTGTAGTAGCGTCGTTGCGATTGCCACTTACCCATTGATTCCTGGAAAAATTCGGAAATCTGGGATTCCTGAGCAGTTTGTGCAATTTTTAGCAATGATGTCACTCGTAACTTTCCTCGCCTAAGGTTATCTGGTAGCTGTAGTAGATAGATATCGGGCTTTTCTTTGCTGTATATGCGATCGGTTGATCGAAATCTTACAGCCTCAAAAAAAGCAATATATGTTTACTATTCTTAATATATTAGATCAAGCGTAAAAATTACTAGTTGCTATGGTTAAGTTTGGCTATGTAAGCCTAAGTACAGTTATTTGGTACTGCCCATTTTAGAAGTAGGGGCGTAAAACTCCTATATCTTCAGTAAACCCAAGTCTTCTACTAGCGTCAGATTGCAATAACCTTAAAAATATTTATACTTAAGTTAAGAATTGCATCGTCAGCTAAAAAGCTGTGTCATCAATGTAATGAGTTAAAGTGGTGAGAATTTTTCGTGATAAAAAAGTAGTTTTTGATACAAAATTCTGCAAGAAGATAGCTAATTGACTCTCGCCGCTTTTCACTAGTCATACTGTCTCAAAATTAATTGGTAATGCACGGCTGTTTAACCCCAAAAGCTCCCCAAATAGGAGAAAAATAAATGATTTTGGACAATACAACTTGCACAATCAGGGCGGGCAAGACTTCGGCGTGAGCGCTCAGTCGAACGCTGCCCACCCCACAACCATATCAGATTAACTTTTGAATCTACGCGGCTGCTAATTCCCCTAATTTAGTTAAAACTGCCTGAGCATGACCTTTGGTTTTCACATTAGGCCAAGTATAGGCAATAATTTTATCAGGTGAAATTATGAAGGTTGAGCGAGCAACACCCATATATTCTTTGCCCATAAATTTTTTCAATTGCCAAGCGCCGTAAGCTTCTGTCAAAATATGTTCTGGGTCACTCAAAAGGGTGATTGACAAATTATGTTTGCTGATAAATTTACAATGGGACTTACCCGAATCTGGACTTACGCCTAAGATTTTCGCTCCCAGTGCGCTGAAGTCTTGATACAACTCGGTGAAATCTTTCGCTTCGGTGGTACAGCCCGGTGTATCATCTTTGGGGTAGAAATAGAGGACAATCCACTGACTGCTAAGGTCGTCGAGAGTGACTGAATTGCCATTTTGGTCAGGGGTAGAGAAATCTGGCGCTGGTTGTCCGATTTGGGCAATGTTGCTCATGATGGGGGTGTGAGAAATTGCGTAAGCGTAGCCCGTCGTAGACATCGCTTTAGAATTGTACATAGATTAGGCTATGCTTTTTCCCATGAGGGATACTAATACAGTGGCTTAGATACAAATCCTAACCCGTTCAAAATCATTGCTTTGACAAGACATTAATTCGTAGGAAATTCTCTTTGGAAAAACTTTGCGTCCCTCTGCGCTTACTTTGCGTTTATCCACCATAATAATGACTTAACCTACAAGTATTTTTGTTTATCTATTCTCACCCTTCAAAGTTCACATGACTAAAGATATGCAACGCGAATTTACCAACCGCAATGAGTTGGTAGCCTACCTCCGCGAACAATTCCCAGATGCAGCAGAACGCGATGACCACATCAGCGAAACTCTGGGGGGACGCCAAGCGGCACAAAAAGCGCTGCAAAAAATC
>NZ_JBTYKD010000040.1:0-58408 GCF_054880495.1 Nostoc sp. | reverse complement strand
CTCCCTCAACGAGTGACAGTCGTTATTGGTCGGGGGTGGGACTCCGACGCTGGTTGCGCGGCATCGTCTCCCCTTGGGAGAAGACTCGCTCTCCGGGGCGCTATCATCACCCAAAAATTCATCTCATCACCTCCCTTGCGGGTAGGTGAGAGGCTTCTTTTCGTCTAAGCTAAGTTCAGGGGGAGTGGGGAGATGAAGGAAGAAAGAATACCAATGCCCAATACTTCTCTACGAGACGCTACGCGAACGACTTCTCTACGAGACGCTACGCGAACGCTACTTCTCTACGAGAGGCTGCGCCAACGACGCCGCTCAGTACAAGTCAGTACAAGTGTCCAATGCCCCATTAATTAAATTCTTATGAACGTAAAATGTCAAGTCCTTGGTGATTGGCAGTAAACTGGATGTTTGCCCCAAGACAAACATCCATCCTTGGATGTGATCAGACCTTTTGGCATCCCATTCCCTTAAGAGACATCAAGCCATAAACGCGAACAATTATTGCGTCTTGTGTGTACTCGGAGTATAAAATACCAGAAAACTAGAGACGAAGCATGAAAGTCACCCAGGAAAAACTTCCCGCCAGCCAAATTGGCCTGGAAATAGAGATTACACCGGAAATTACCAAGCAAACTTACGAAAAGGTAATTAAAAACTTAGCGAGTACTGCCAATATTCCTGGGTTTCGTAAAGGCAAGGTGCCTCGACCGATATTACTACAAAGGTTGGGTACAACTCGAATCAAGGCAGCAGCGCTGGAAGAACTAATTCAAGATGGCATTGAGCAAGCAGTCAAACAAGAAGCAATTACAGCAATCGGTCAGCCGCAATTGCGCTCCTCGTTTGAGGATTTGATTAAGAATTATGAACCTGGAAAACCTCTGACGATTTCGGCTGCTGTGGATGTAGAACCAGAAGTGAATCTAGTGCAGTACACTGATTTGCAAGCGAAAGCTGAAGAAGTCAATTACGATCCAGAGCGAGTGGAGAACACGCTAGAGCAGGAACGTACACAATTAGCGACATTGATTCCTGTGGAAGGACGTGCAGCCCAAATCGGCGATATCGCCGTAGTCGATTTTAAAGGTGTATTCTCCAAAATTGAGGGCGAAGAGGAAACAGCCGAACCAGAACCGATTCCGGGAGCCGAAGCAACTGATTTTCAAGTTGAGTTGCAGGAAGATAAGTTTATTCCAGGGTTTATTTTAGGAATAGTCGGGATGAATCCGGAAGAAACCAAAGAAATTGCGGCGCAGTTCCCAGATCCGTATGCTAATGAAGATTTAGCTGGAAAAGGGGCAACTTTCACAGTAACACTCAAAGAACTGAAGGAAAAGGAGCTACCAGAGGTAAATGACGATTTCGCGCAAGAAATCAGCGATTTTGAAACTTTAGAGGAGTTACGCGCTTCTTTGGTAGAGCGATATCAAAAAGAGGCGGACGACAAAACAAAAACAAATAAACAGGAAGCTTTGTTAACGGAACTGCTCAACCACGTAGAAGTTGACTTACCAGCAACATTGATTGACCAAGAAGTGGATGCGATGTTAACGCAAACAGCAATGCGCCTGTCTCAGCAGGGATTGGATGTGAGGAATTTGTTTACTCAAGATATTATTGCTCAGTTGCGGGAGCGATCGCGGACTGAGGCAATTGAACGCATCAAACGCTCCTTATCCTTACAGGAAATCGGGAAACGCGAATCTATCCAGGTAACACCACAAGAAATCGCAGCCAGAGTCACAGAGCTTTTGCAGCAATACCCGGAGGAAAAAGAGGTTGATGAAGATAGACTGCGCTCTATCGTGGAAAACGAACTATCAACCGAAAAAATCATTGATTGGCTCTTAGAACACTCCTCAGTTGAACTTGTACCCGAAGGCTCGTTGAGTGCCACAGAGGAAACGGAAGCCGTAGAATCAGATGTTGATGCTGATGCACCTCAGACTGAGCCACAAAACAGCGAAGCTTCCACAGAAGTCACAGAAGGATAATCAAAAATCCCACAGCCATGAGTTCACCAGTTCTGAGTTAAAGTACTGGTGAAATGGGTAAGGTAAAGGAGATGAGGGAGCAGGAGGAGATGAAAGACCACTGCCTCTTGACTTCTGAGAATTCTGGGATGAAGCCAGAATAATTAAAGAATTGATGAATTTTTTGCAAATAGTCACACCTGTTATTACCTGGGCTTGATACTGTGTTAGACGAGAAGAAATTATATGAGGCATAATGGTTAATACGTAGCTTACAAAAATCTCATTCGTCGAAAAGGCAGCATAATGCTGCTGAAACATTTGTCCTAAATTATCGTCAAAGAAAGCTTGTATGCTTCTATCGCAGTCGGGAAATTACCCCATCAGCAACTTAAGTCGAATCAAGATTAACTCCCAGTTAAGCAGCCCTAGCAACATCGTGCCGATGGTGATAGAACAATCTGGCATGGGAGAAAGAGCTTTCGACATCTACTCCCGCCTGCTGCGAGAGCGGATTATCTTTTTGGGAACACCAATAGACGATGCCGTAGCCAACTCAATTGTGGCTCAGTTGTTATTCCTAGATGCCGAAGACTCAGAAAAGGACATCCAACTGTATGTTAATTCTCCTGGCGGCTCGGTCTACGCAGGGATGGCAATCTATGATACAATACAGCAAATTCGCCCTGATGTTGTTACCATCTGTTTTGGATTAGCCGCGAGCATGGGGGCATTTTTGTTGACAGCAGGGGCTGCCGGTAAGCGAATGTCTCTGCCCGACTCCCGGATTATGATTCACCAACCACTTGGTGGCGCTCAAGGTCAAGCCATTGACATTGAAATTCAAGCCAGAGAAATTCTTTACATTAAGGCTAAGTTGAATCAGTTAATGGCTCATCATACTGGTCAACCCTTAGAAAGAATTCAAGCAGATACTGAGCGCGACTTTTTTATGTCGGCAGATGAAGCGAAGAATTACGGTTTGATTGATCAGGTCATTTCCAGGCAAAATCTTCCCACAGCAGGGGAAAACGTCACCATTCTGAAATAAGAGGCTGGTATGTCTAAGTACGACTCCCATTTAAAGTGTTCATTTTGTGGCAAGTCTCAAGAGCAGGTGCGTAAATTAATCGCAGGTCCGGGAGTCTACATCTGCGATGAATGCGTTGACTTGTGTAATGAAATACTAGACGAGGAGTTACTCGATACCAATGGTGCGGTAGCACAACCAGCACCAAGAGTAGAAGCACCTGAAAAACGGCGTACTCACTCTTCTAGTATTTCGTTTAATCAAATACCCAAGCCCAGAGAGATCAAAAAGTATTTAGACGAACACGTTATTGGTCAAGACGAAGCCAAGAAAGTGCTGTCAGTAGCTGTTTACAATCACTACAAGCGGCTAGCGGTAATTCAGTCTAAAGCTAGTGGCAAACCTGGGGCGGATGATGCAATAGAACTGCAAAAGTCCAACATTTTGTTAATTGGCCCGACTGGTTGCGGCAAAACTCTCTTAGCGCAAACCCTAGCAAAAATCTTGGATGTACCTTTTGCCGTAGCCGATGCCACGACGCTGACGGAAGCAGGGTATGTGGGAGAAGATGTAGAAAATATCTTGCTGCGACTGTTGCAGGTGGCAGATTTGGATATAGAGGAGGCACAACGGGGAATTATTTATATTGACGAAATTGATAAAATTGCGCGTAAGAGCGAGAACACCTCAATTACCCGCGATGTTTCTGGCGAAGGTGTGCAGCAAGCTTTGCTGAAAATGTTGGAGGGAACGATCGCCAATGTACCACCCCAAGGAGGGCGCAAACATCCTTATCAAGACTGCATCCAGATTGATACAAGTAATATCTTGTTCGTCTGTGGTGGTGCCTTCGTTGGCTTAGAAAAGATTGTAGATCAGAGAGTTGGCAAAAAAGCAATCGGTTTTGTGCAACCGGGAGAAGGACAATCTAAGGAGAAACGAGCCGCAGACACTCTTCACAGTCTAGAACCGGATGATTTAGTAAAATTTGGCATGATTCCAGAATTTATTGGGCGCGTGCCAATGGTAGCAGTAGTAGATCCGCTAGATGAAGAAACGCTGATGGCGATTCTCACCCAACCACGCAGCGCCTTAGTGAAGCAGTACCAAAAGCTGCTGAAGATGGATAATGTCCAGTTAGATTTTAAACCAGATGCTTTGCGAGCGATCGCTCAAGAAGCCTACCGCCGTAAAACTGGTGCTAGAGCATTACGTGGTATTGTCGAAGAACTGATGCTGGATGTAATGTATGAGTTACCATCCCGTAAGGATGTGACACGCTGTACAGTAACACGGGAAATGGTCGAGAAGCGATCGACTGCCGAACTAATAATACATCCATCTTCACTACCGAAACCCGAATCAGCGTAATAGTCATTGGTTATTTGTCAAAAACTGAAGGACTAATAACCATGTACCAAGGAAAAATAACTAATGACAACTGACAAAGGGCAAAGTCTGATTGGAGGAAACCTCCGCTCAGAACTTTGTAAGAGAGGACAAATGATAAATGCCTTATATTAATGTTCGTGGCGTTGAGCATTACTACGAATGGGTGAAAAAACCATCTGCTTCTTTGGTAAAACCAGTGATGGTTTTTATGCACGGTTGGGCTGGTTCGGCTAGATATTGGCAAAATATCGCTGATGCTTTATCAGAGCAATTTGATTGTTTACTCTACGATTTGCGAGGATTTGGCCGTTCTCGTGGAAAGCCAACCATAGCTAAAGCAACTGAAGCTGTTGCCGAGTCGGAGTCTCTTCGGGAAGAATCAGAGGCAATCAGAGAGTTAACCTATGAATTAGAGGAATACGCTGATGATTTGGCAGCTTTGTTAGATAGGTTGCATATTCAGCGCGTGTATATCCATGCTCACTCAATGGGCGCTTCTGTTGCCACTTTATTTTTTAACCGCTATCCCGAACGAGTAGAACGAGGAATTTTAACCTGTAGCGGCGTTTTTGAGTATGACGAAAAATCCTTTAGCGCCTTTCATAAATTCGGTGGCTATGTAGTAAAATTCCGTCCCAAGTGGTTAAGCAAAATTCCATTTGTTGACCGAATGTTTATGTCACGATTTTTGCATAGTTCCATACCACATTCTGAGCGTCAAGCTTTTTTGCAAGATTTTCTCGAAGCCGATTACGATGCGGCTTTAGGGACAATTTTTACTTCAGTCAGTAAGGCTCAAGCTGAGTTTATGCCGCAAGAGTTTGCCAAGTTGACAGTGCCGACTCTACTTGTGGCGGGGGAGTATGACAAGATTATTCCAGCAGAGATGGGGCGTCAAGCAGCAGCACTGAGTAACAAAGTGGAATTTACGATGATTCCGGGTACAGCGCATTTCCCAATGTTGGAAGATGCACCAACTTATCTGCAAAGGGTACAAGAGTTTTTGGAAATTTCTATCCCAGAACCACAGGTGTATTAAATAATTCGTAATTCGTAATGACGCTCGATGACTCGCTAACGCTTCGCTAACGTAATTCGTAATTAAAGACATTTTCAGACGGGGATTTAAACCCCGACTGAAACTGATCGGAGGCGGAGTGGCTCCGACTCCGCGCTACCTTGTTATTAGGAAATAATCGAGCGCTCGCCTGGTAAATAAAAGCTCTAGAATTCACAAATGTCAAATGTTTTCGGAGAGTTACAGAAGAGGGGTATAAAATCTAGATTCCAGTTTTTCACATTGCATCAAAAAATAATCTGTCAAAAATGCCCGAAACTTATTCTGGGTAAGGATTATGAGCAGTGCGATCGCAAGACTTGTGAGAAATGCAGGTGAAGTCCTCCTATAAAAGGTCAGGTGGTCTTAAATTTGTAAAGTTAGTAGCACCGTAGTGATTGTCAATCATCTTGGCGGATGTTCCCGTCCATCGCCCGATCGCTGTACTGTTAATATGTGATTCCACACACAAACTGATAAAGGTATGTCGTGTCTGGTAGCTTTTGCGATAAGGAATGCAGCATTTGGCTAACATAGACTTCCATGCACGATTAGAAAAGTTGTGATGGTCGATAAATTTTCCTTTTGGACTGGTAAAAATTAATGCTTCAGCATTAGGTTCTGTAGGCCTAATCTCATCCAAAATCGCTTTTAGTTCTGAATTAATTGGGAAATCTCGCTTTCTTTGTGTTTTCAGTCCCTCTTTTAACACTAAGCCGTCTTCAGACACAACAACTGATTCCCGGAACTGAACCACATTATTAGTGATGTGTTTCCATTTCAAACCGATTGCCTCAGATGGTCTACATCCTGTAAAGAAAAGGAAGCGGACATAGTGAGTGTAGTGGCTGTAATGGCGATCGCTAGCAAAAGTACGAATAATTAAATCTCTTTCTTCTTTACTGAAAGGATTAACATCTTGTTCTTCAATAGCACCTTTGGGTGTTTTGATTTTCATCGCAGCAAAAGGGTTCGTATCGATTAACCCCTCTTCCATTGCCCAATTACAACAAGCTTTGAACTGAATTAGACAACGTTTAGCAGCATCTGGAGTTAAATTGGCTAAAAGATAATCTCGAATAGCAGATGCTTCATCTAGCGATCGCGTTGGTAACTTAGCAATGTGATTCCGATGCTTGGCAAAATCTTTGACGTACGTACTAGGACTAATTTGCGGTTTCTTGAACTCGCTATACCTATCCCAAAGTTCATTTAAATTGGGTTTAGGCTTCTTGATGGGTGTAACGGGTGTAATCGTACTTAAAGCAGATTGAGGTTGGTACTTCTCTAGAGTTAAGTCTAATCGCTCGCAGAGTATATCTTTCTCAATCTCAGAGGCCTTAAGTTCAGCCAATTTACGGTTATTTGGGGTATCTGCTAAACCAGTAGAGATGTAATAACGCTTGCCCCTATATCTGAACCGTAACTGCAATCGATCATTAGAGTTCAGGATAGAGACAGAACCTTTAGATGCCCGCCCTGTAGGAGTTTTGGAGAACATAGCTTTATAAGGTGTAATTACTCCTCTAATCTATCTCTTTTACACCCATTTTACACCCATTTTTTGTCTAAAGGTATCCAAAAATGTCCAAAATTTATCTCGAATTTAGTACTCTAGCTATCTATTAGTTAGCAGTTAATAAACTGAAAATCTTTGAAATTACTGAGTTTCAAGGGTTTTTATTAAGTGCCAGGAACCGGACTTGAACCGGTGACACGAGGATTTTCAGTCCTCTGCTCTACCAACTGAGCTATCCCGGCTGGGGCTTTTGTGAGCCACGATTACTAAATGTAGCAAACATCAGAGAATATAGCAATACCTTGGAGAAAAATATTTATGCGACCTTCAACCTCAACTTGAACCAGATGAAAACGGCTACAAATATCAGAAACTGCACAAGAACAATACTTGGGCCAGAAGCAAAGTTGAAAATACCTGACACAATGATGCCAGCAATGCTGCTGATGGAACCAACTATCACCGACATGACTAGAAAGCGGCTAAAGTGGTGACTCATCAGTTTGGCGGTGGAGGCGGGAATAACCAAAAAGGCGTTCACCAGTAAAACGCCAACAGCTTTAATTGCGACAGCAACGGCGAGTGAAA
Organism: Nostoc sp.; assembly: GCF_054880495.1. NCBI lineage: Bacteria > Bacillati > Cyanobacteriota > Cyanophyceae > Nostocales > Nostocaceae > Nostoc > Nostoc sp. The sequence continues at coordinate 50,849 of NZ_JBTYKD010000040.1, read as the reverse complement.
GTAAGACCACAAACACATAGCGGTACAATTGGACGGGAACGCCTTGAACCTGAGCAACATCCGGGTTAAGGGTCAATAAAATTTGCTGCTGCAGGGTTGATAGTAAAAATATGCTACCTCCCACAAGTACTAACAGCGTCAAAATCAAATCTGTGGTATCGATCGCTAGAATATCCCCGAACAGCACCGCCATCAAGTTGCCACGATATCCTTTAATCAGGCTCGTGAGAATCACACCGATCGCTAATGCCCCAGATAGCACTATGCTAAGTACGCTATCGCTAGCTAAGTCGGTTTTGTCAATAAAGTAGAGGACAATAACCCCAAAAACCAAGGTAAAAGGTAACAGCATCCAAGTCGGATTTATTTGTAGCAGCACACCTAACGCCACACCTACTAATGCTGCATGACCAACCGCATGGCTGAAAAAGGATAACTGGCGCAAGGTGACAAAACTACCCAACATACCGCCAAGTATTCCCATTAACACAGCACCTACGATCGCACGCTGCATAAAAGGGAATTGTAACAAGCTTACCAAGTCATTGCTATTGGCGATCGCAAGCCTTGCTATCTGACAATCATTGCAGAAATTTATAATTACTGGCATCTTTCATTCTTCAATTACGAATTACGAATTATTTTAATGTTGGTGCTGGTAGCGACTGAAACCTGGGCCATAGGTTGCTAATAGGTTTTGTGGTGAAAGAGCAATTTCCGGCTTACCAGTACAAACAATGCTTTGATTCAGGCAAAGCACGCGATCGCAATGGCGATTTACCATATCAATATCATGAGAAACTTGCAATACCGTCCAACTCTCCTCCCGCTTTAATTCATTTAGCAAAGCGTAAAAATCTGCTGTACCTTGCACATCAACACCAGCGAAGGCTTCATCTAGTACCAACAGTTTCCGAGGCATTACCAAACAATAAGCCAATAAAACCCGCTTGAGTTGACCACCGCTAAGAGTACCAATAGCTTGATGCTGTAAATGATAAGCATCAGTTCGCCGTAAAGCTTTTGTGACTGCTACCGATTTTTCCCGGTCTTGTCTCCACAGCTGAGAGAAAAATGAATCCTTTCTTTTCCCTTCATTAGTCCATCCCAGTCCCACCAATTCGCTAACAGAAATGGGAAAGCTGCGGTCAAAGATGAAGTTTTGCGGCATATACCCCAACACGTGACGTAAACGCCCCAGTTTTACAATTGGACGACCCAATATTTCAATCGTACCAGCACTTCGGGGTATCAAATCTAAAACCGCTTTTACCAAAGTACTTTTACCAGCGCCATTGGGTCCAACGATGGCTGTATCTGTTCCTGGCAACAATTCAAAGGAAACGTCTTTAACAGCTAGATAGCTGCCTTGATAGACAGTTAATCCTTCTACTTTCAAAATATTATTAGTCATTGGTCATTGGTTATTGGTTATTGGTAATTAGTCATTTGCAAAGGACAAAGGACAACTGACAAATGACAAACCTATTTACACGCTGTTTGCAGAGTTTGCAAGTTAGCTTTCATCGCCTGAAAATAATGTTGCGGATCTGTTGCGCCAGTTTCCAGAGAATCCAGAGGGCGCAAAGTTAACTTCAAGTCTTTGGAGAGGCTGACCAGCAGTTTATTATCTACTCCTGGTTCACTAAATAAAGCTTTAACTTTGTACTTTTTCACTGCATTGACTGCATTTTGCACATCGGTTGGTGAAAGTTGATCTTCGGGAATTTGCACCACAGCAACTTGCTTGAGGTTATAACGTTTAGCTAAATATGGAAACGCATCATGAAAGGTAATAAAGGTACAACTAGGAGTTTTCTGCAAAGTCTGCTGAAATTGGCTGTTTAAAGTTTCTAATTCTTGAATATAAGCCGCAGCATTGGCCTCATAATTAGCTTTGTTCACTGGATCAGCAGCAATTAATCCATTCCGAATATTAGTTACCTGCTGTTTCGCCAAAATTGGATCTAACCAAATGTGCGGATTACCTTGAGCGTGTTCGTGGTCTTTTTCCTCTTGCGTCATTTTTACAACAGGTGAAATTTCATTTAAGGGTTTAATACCTTTACTAGTATCAATTTCAGTTAATTTGGAATTTTGGGCATTTTTGACAGTATTTTCCAGAAATACCTCCAACCCTAAACCATTTTTTACTAACACATTTGCAGTAGCGATCGCTTTGACATTTTCTGGTGTCGCTTGATATTCATGTACCTCCGTACCGGGCGGCACTAGAATTTCAACATCTGCCACATTTCCAGCCACTGCCTTAGTAAACAAATATATCGGTAAAAATGTCGTCACTACTTTAGTTTTTCCCGACTGCAACCGTGGGGTAGATGCAGTTTCCTGTGCTTGCGGCGACTGTTCGGAAGTTGTTCCCTGATTCCGATTCGATTGACTACAGCCAGTAGCCATTGACAACATTAGCAAAGCAACTATGGGCAAGATGCCGCTTCTTTGTCTGCCTGTTCTAAGTCCTCTGTAATTCACAATCACAGTGTTTTCTCCTCAAATCTGTCACAATTCCTATTCTGCATTTTATACTATAATAATTCTCATTCTCATTTTAGACAGATAATATCATTCTGAGCTTCTTGTGTAATGAGTAACAAGAAAACTTTTTCAGACGGTACAGCCCTCTGAAATTTAGTTTTCCCTGAATAATTAGGATTTATTGACTTTTTTTGTGAAAAAGTTTCCTAACTTCTGATAAAATTACTGACAAATATTTTTAGAAAGCCCACGTTTAAAAAAACGTGGTTTGGGTGTGAATTGGAGATCGGTGTGAGGAGAAAAATGCAAAAATTCTGTAAATATCTGCTATTTAGTCCAGCAGTCTGCGGTGTAATGCTATTTGTGAATACTGCTGCATTTGCAGGTGAAACATCCAGCACGTCTGAAATCAATCAACCGCAAGTTCTGGCTAATCCAGACACAAGAGCTACGAACATAGCGCCAGATCAGACAATGGCGCAAGTTACCTCCGTGTCTCAATTTTCCGACGTACAACCAACCGACTGGGCATTCCAAGCATTGCAATCCTTAGTTGAGCGCTACGGCTGTATTGCAGGATACCCAAATAGCACTTATCGGGGTAATCGGGCATTGACACGATATGAGTTTGCTGCTGGTTTGAATGCTTGTCTTAACCGCGTTAACGAACTAATTGCTACAGCCACTGGCGATTTAGTTAAAAAAGAAGATTTAGCCACATTACAAAAGCTACGAGAAGACTTTTCAGCTGAACTGGCGACACTGCGAGGTCGTGTGGACTCAGTAGAAACACACACTGCTGAATTGGAAGCACATCAGTTTTCGACCACAACCAAGCTGAATGGGGAAGTGGTAATGGCGATCGCGGGTGTCATCAGTGGAAATACAGTTAATGGTCAAAAAGTAAACCAAAATGTTGTCCTTGCAGACCGGGTGCGTCTGAACCTCGATACCAGTTTTACTGGTCAAGATTTACTCAGAACACGACTTCAGGCAACAAATCTAGATCCCTTCTCTCAGACTGCTACCTTTACACCAGAAGGTGACTTCCGATTTGCTGGTGGTAACAACAGTAATGCAGTTGTGATAGACGCGCTGTTGTATCAGTTCCCTCTCGGTAAGAAAACAAACGTTACCCTGGAAGCAAATGCAGGTGCAATTGATGATTTCACCAACACAGTCAACCCGTACTTAGATGGGGACGGTGGTACTGGTGCCCTTTCCAATTTTGGGACTCGTAACCCAATTTATTATCTAGCCAATGGTACTGGTATAGGAATCAAACAGCAGTTCAGTGATCATCTGGAACTAAGCTTGGGGTATTTAGCGAATGATGCTGCTAGCCCTCAGCCTGGCTCTGGACTATTCAACGGTGCTTATGGTGCTATAGCGCAGTTAACTGTTAAGCCTAGCAACCAAATTACCCTTGGTTTGACCTACCTTAACGCCTACAAAAATACTTTTTTTGCCAATGGCAGTGGTGGTAGCAATAATGCTAATAACATATTGCAGAATGCTTCTAGTAACTCCTACGGTATAGAAGCATCATTCCAACCTAGCTCAAAATTCGTGATTGGCGGTTGGGCTGGCTTGACCAGCGCTCGCGTCCTTTCAGTTACTCCTGGTGATGCTGACATCTGGAACTATGCCGTCACACTGGCTTTCCCAGATTTTGGTAAAAAAGGCAACGTTGCAGGAATTATTGTGGGTATGGAACCTAAAGTTACCAGTGTCAGCAATTCTCTCAGTAATGCAGGTATCAACAAAGATCCAGACACTTCATATCACATTGAAGGTTTCTATCAATATAATCTAAGTGACAATATCAGCATTACTCCAGGAGTTATCTGGCTAACATCGCCAGATCATAACAATCAAAACGACGATATCGTAATTGGTACAGTGAGAACCACATTCACTTTCTAATTTTCCCAATTTTATTTAAAGATGCAAATTTATTATTTGTGTCTTCGCCTTTTTGGATGATTTCAAAAAGAAAAACCCAGCATTTTTTGCTGGGTTTTATATCTTAAAACGAGAATGATATTGTTAGTTTGTGAGTCGGTTTAAATAGATGATTTTAAACTAACTTTGATTTGCGTTTCACAAATGAACCAGCACTCATAACACCGAACGCTAACAAGCCCAATGTTGCAGTAGGTTCAGGGACATTAGCTAATCTGTAGGCATGGTTATCACTTTCAAATGCAACACCGCTAGAATTTAGAACTACCTTGTCAAAAGTCTGTCCCGGATCTGCGAAGAAATTAACGAAAACATTGTCCTGAGGACTAGTCTGATTACCGCCGTCATTAGTAGTTCCAGGAACACTGAGGCCAGTAAAGGTATTCAACAGAGTACCGCCGTTATAAAATGCGATCGAATTCAAATTTGATGAAATAGACTTGTCAATTGAACCCCAGTACAAGCCAAAGTAATCAAGTGCTTTAGCAAAATTAATCGTCACAGGACCAGTGTTGCCTACAACGCTGGAGGTTGTGGGAGAAATAGTTAAATATTTGCTTCCATCACCAGCCGGTGCAGCATATTGATTACTTAAGCTTCCTTGAACTACCGTGGGAGTACCAGAAGCAGAAGAGTATGTAGCAAATCCACTGGTCGGTGCTGCGCCACTTTCAAAATCAACTGTAGTGGCTCCAGCAACAGTAGAGGATATCCCGCTTCCTGTAGTCAGGCTAACAGCACTAGCTGGATTAGCACTTATCAAAAGAACTGCTGTTCCAACTAAAGCTAATGATAGTTTTTGCAGAGTAGACATTGATTTATTTCCTTAAACATTTGATACCCATACTTTGGCATATCATCCTTCTGCTTGTGTAGTAAGTAGCAATCATTTTTACCAAAAATATTTATTGATGCCATGAATCTGAAGATGCCAAAAAGCTCTTTAGAATAATAGAAATAAACACAATTATGTCAGATAGCATCTCTATGTATATACTTAGATTAATATGAAGATTGTATAATTAATTGATCTGGTATCTGGAACAATGTAAACTGTATAGCGACTCACTCTAATTCCGACTCGACATCATCCCATTTTAACCAACCAGCACCTTGGCGGTTTCCATTAGCAGCTTTCAATTTATCAAAGGCTTTCCGAGCAATTTCTATATCTTCTAAAGTTTCCAACTATTCGATAAGTGCTTGCCAATCTTCAACACTGAGGACAGCAACTTGCTTTCTTTTAAGTTGATAAATTGAACTGATTGTAAGGCTTCTATTCCAGTCATAAGGGCTACCTGTTAAATAATGAATGCACTTCTCAATCAGCGACATAGCGCCAACCTTCAGGCTCGTATTCTCGCTTAATTTTCAGCATCCAGTGACCTTGGGGAATAGAAATAGCTTTATGCTCCTGATAAGCTAGCAATGCCGACTCTGAAAACACACGTAAATAGAGTGTGCTATCTTGTTCGTATAATTCCGCCTTGCCCTCAGTAATACGATGTTTATGACTGTAACTTCGCCTTCTGCCAAAGTTAAATGAGGTATTTTTTGTCCTTCAACCTGCTACACAGGTAGTAAAATTACATCACCTTGACGAATTGCTTGCATAATTTTGCCTCAAGCGGATAGGTAGAAACCCCACTTCGCTTTTACTCTTAAGTTTGGTTTAATTTGGGCACAAGCTCTATGAGAGTGGGGCATTGGGCACTTGTACTGACTTGTACTGAGCGGCGTCGTTGGCGCAGCCTCTCGTAAAGAAGTAGCGTTCGCGTAGCATCTCGTAGAGAAGCCGTTGGCGCAGCCTCTCGTAGAGAAGTATTGGGCATTGGACATTGGTTATTTCTCCCTCATCTCCCCGATTCCCCATTCCCATTCGGCTACGCTCACGGCAAGCCCATTTCCCATTCGGCTACGCTCACGGCAAGCCCAATTCCCATTCGGCTACGCTCACGGCAAGCCCACTCCCCATTCCCCAATTAAAGGATATTTTGAAAACTTTACTCGCCAATTATGCGTTAGATAAGTTAAAGATTGAAATAGCTGGAATATTCACACCCAGCGTTCCCCTACCCTATCCTTTAGGAAGGACTGCACCCGAAGTTAAGCGGATTTTCGCCCTAACGGGCAGTTTATGTGAGGATTAAATCACCGCCCTAAGCGTGACCTTTTATCTTGACAATTTGCAAAAATTACCTCAATTTGACTGTTTAGCTTAGTAGCTATTCTTTTTTTGAAATTTCCATGTCAACCCTCGTCATCGTCGAATCTCCAACCAAAGCTCGTACCATTCGCAACTACTTGCCATCAGGCTATCGGGTGGAGGCATCTATGGGTCATGTGCGTGACCTACCCCAGTCGGCTAGTGAAATTCCTGCTGCCGTCAAGGGGGAAACATGGGCGCAGCTAGGGGTAAATGTGGACGCCGACTTTGAACCGGTATATGTTGTCCCGAAAGACAAAAAGAAAATTGTCACTCAGCTCAAAGAAGCCCTCAAAGATGTAGATGAACTGATTCTGGCAACGGACGAAGACCGGGAAGGTGAAAGCATTAGTTGGCATTTATACCAATTGCTGAAGCCAAAAGTTCCGACTAAGCGGATGGTGTTTCACGAAATTACCCAAGACGCGATCAAAAAAGCGTTGAGCAACTGCCGCAATATCGATGAGCAGTTGGTTCGCGCCCAAGAAACGCGGCGGATTTTAGATCGATTGGTAGGTTATACTCTGTCTCCCCTGCTATGGAAAAAAATCGCCTGGGGATTATCTGCTGGGCGAGTGCAATCTGTAGCTGTGCGACTTTTAGTTACTAGGGAACGCCAACGCCGCGCTTTTCATGAGGGTACGTACTGGGATTTGAAAGCCAGCTTGTCAAAGGAAAAAACCCCTTTTGGTGCCCAGTTGGTAACACTGGCAGGAGCGAAAATCGCTAACGGCAGCGATTTTGACGCAGCGACTGGACAAATTACCGCCGGTCGCAATGTCTTATTGCTCAACGAAGACCAAGCGGTAGCCCTCAAGGAACGCCTGACTGGGAAAACCTGGAGTGTTAACGAGATCGAGGAACGCCCAGTGACGCGCAAACCCTCGCCACCGTTCACTACCTCGACGTTGCAACAAGAATCTAACCGGAAACTGCGGCTTTCAGCCCGTGACACGATGCGGGTTGCTCAGAATTTGTATGAGCAGGGGTATATTACCTATATGCGGACAGATTCGGTGCATTTGTCAGATCAGGCGATCGCAGCTGCTCGTAGTTGTGTAGAAAAGCTCTACGGTAAACAATACCTCAGTCCCCAACCTCGGCAATACACTACCAAATCCAAAGGCGCACAAGAGGCGCACGAAGCAATTCGTCCAGCAGGTAGCAGCTTTCGCACCCCCCAAGAAACTGCTTTGGGCGGTCGGGAACTTGCGGTTTACGATTTGATTTGGAAGCGGACTGTTGCCTGTCAAATGGCTGATTCCCGCCAAACTCAAATTAGCGTGCAATTGCAAGTCGAGGACGCGGGATTTCGTTCTTCTGGCAAACGGATTGAATTTCCCGGATACTTACGTGCCTACGTTGAAGGCTCAGACGATCCGGAAGCAGCACTAGAAGACCAGGAAGTAATTTTGCCGAATCTGAAAGTGGGAGATCATCCAAATTGTACAGAACTGGAAGCAGTTGGTCACGAAACCCAACCGCCAGCTAGGTACACCGAAGCTACTTTAGTGAAAACCTTAGAAAGTGAAGGTATTGGTCGTCCCAGTACCTACGCCAGCATCATTGGCACAATCATCGACAAAGGTTATGCCCAATTGGTGACTAACGCTCTCATTCCCACCTTCACTGCTTTCGCCGTCACCGAGTTGCTGGAAAAACATTTTCCAGATATTGTTGATCCCAGTTTTACCTCGAAGATGGAGCAAACCCTTGATGACATTGCTACAGGTGAAGTGAAATGGCTACCCTATTTGCGGGAATTCTATCTGGGAGAGAAAGGACTGGAAACCCTAGTTAGAGAACAGGAAAGTCAAATTGATGCCACCAAAGCTAGAACTGTAGTACTGGAGAATCTAGAGGCCAAAGTCCGCATTGGTAAATATGGCCCCTACATCGAAGTCGAAAATGGTGACGGAGTTATTACCGCCTCAATTCCCAAAGACCTGACACCAGCTGACCTCGACCCCAAACAGGTAGAAGTGTTGCTGCGACAAAAAACCACAGGTCCAGATCAGGTAGGTCGGCATCCCGAAACTGGCGAACCGATTTATGTGAAAATTGGTGCTTATGGTCCCTATGTCCAATTGGGTGACAAAACCGACGAAAACCCTAAACCGAAACAAGCCTCCCTACTCAAAGGTGTCACCCCGGAAACCGTTACCCTAGAAATGGCTGTTGGTCTGTTAGCACTACCCCGGACATTGGGAGTTCATCCAGTAACTGGCGGCAAAATTCAAGCAAGTTTGGGGCGCTTTGGCCCTTATGTGGTTCATGACCAGGGTAAGGAGGGGAAAGACTACCGCTCCCTAAAAGTTGCTGATAATGTATTGACAATTCCCCTAGAACGTGCATTGGAATTGTTATCCGAACCAAAAAAGGGACGCAGTTCCACCAACAGCAAGTCTAAGGCAGCCTTACGCGAATTGGGTCCACATCCAGAGGACGGGGAAACAATCAACATCTACGATGGACCCTATGGCCCTTACATTAAGCATGGCAAAACTAATGTGAGTATCCCTGAAGGTGAATCGGTAGAAGATATAACGCTGGCTGCGGCGCTGAACTTGTTGGCAAGTAAAGCATCGACTGGGAAATCGACTCGCAAAACGAGTAAATCAACGAGTTCTAAATCTAAGTCAACTGCTAAGTCATCAACGACTGCTGCGAAAAAAAAGGCCACAGAAGGTTAATTGCAAATCAAACAATTTTGGACTTTCCTGCGGAACGCTACGCGTAGCTTGCTTCTCCGTTGGCGGAGCGTCTCGTAGAGAAGGAGTACGGCTACGGTTCCATCGCGCGACTTGTGCTGAGCGCAGTCGAAGTAAGTCGAGATGCTCAGTCGAACGATTTTGGATTTGTTTCACTTACAAGAGGTGTTAGGGACTTCCAAATAAAAAGATATCCAACAGTAGTAATTTATTTCTTGGAAATCCCTTAGCATAGCTTGACGTTAGTCGGGCATGAACGAAAAATCAAAAAATCTAAAAGACGCTCGATGGCGATCGCGTAGCGTCTCCTAGAGAGGCGTTAGCGACGTAAGAGCCTCTGACTTGCTCTCCGTTGGGGCTATCGGCTTTTCTTCAATCTGAAATTGGCACTCAAGAGTCCGACTTTGGACTCTTGACCCTTGATCTCCATCCTTGATAGGATGAAGTTGGGTAGGTTGCAAGTGTGATACTCTAAAAAGTAAGGGAGAACACAACGCCAAGTTCTAGAGGTGGGTTATGTCCGAAATACGGAGATTGTGTTTCAGCCCGGTTAGAAGCCACAGGTGCGAAAATATGCCATTTTCTGCGTACCTGTTAATCAAAAATTGAGGTAATATCTCAGGAGCGCTCAGTTCATGGACTATATAGAAAAGGTGCTGGAAAAGCTTAAGGAATTAGCTCGTAGGCTAATTGAGAGCCTGTTAGGACCAGAGGGTGAACGGGAACCGGAACTGATTCCGATTCCTGTGAACGATCGCTCGCGCCGTCGCCACTAGCCCGAAAGTGGTGAACTCGACGTTGCAACCCTTAAGCATTCTCGCACTGCATGGGCCAAACTTAAATTTGCTAGGACAGCGAGAACCAGGAATTTATGGTTCGTTGACATTAGCTGAAATTAACCGCCTGTTAGAAGAAGAAGGATTCAAGTTACAGGCGAAAGTTTTTTCTGTGCAGTCAAATCATGAAGGAGTTTTGGTAGATAATATTCATGGTGCATTAGGACAATATCAGGGAATTTTGATTAATGCGGGGGCATATACCCATACAAGTGTGGCATTGCGGGATGCGATCGCTGCTGTTAATTTGCCTACAGTAGAAGTGCATCTGAGTAATATTTACCGCCGGGAAGATTTTCGGCATCATTCATACATCGCCCCAGTAGCGATCGGGCAAATAAGCGGTTTTGGCGGACAAAGTTACTTGTTGGGCTTACAAGCGTTAGTGAATCATTTAAGAAGCAGTTAGGAGTTAGGAATTAGGAGTTAGGAATTGGTAGTAAAGTTAGGAATTAGCAATCTTTAATTAACTCCTCACTTTTAACTATATAATTCATGCGTTACTCTCCTATAAGTCGCTTTAAAGGTACTTTACTCGGAGCATTCCTGGGAGGAAGTTTAGCTTCTGGTGGTGAAATAGAGTTTCCGAGTTACCTAAATTTGGGTAGAATGGCGGTTATAGGTATCCAAAGTTTGATTGCGTTGGGTAGATTAGATTTAGATGATTGGATAGGGCGTCAGCAACGAGAATCTCTTCATTTAGCAGCAACTGATGACATATCGATAAAAATAATTATTGCCACACTACCAGTAGCACTTTTTTTTCATGAAAATCCAATTAAGCTCCGACAAAACTTGCTGGATGTACTCAAAATCTGGGAAGATGACCCAGTAGTACGGGATGGAACACTCGCGGTAGGATATGCGATCGCTCAAGCCTTAACTGAAAAACTTGACTCCCTAACACTCATCCCGCAAATAATTTCTTTTATCGGAGAAACACCGACATCAATCCCAAAAAATTTATTAATAGTCCAGAGTTTATTAGAAGAAGGGGCGGGATTGTCAAGGGCGGAAGCTGAGTTTGCTAGGGAAGAAAAACTCAGTAAGATTATTCCTATGGCATTTTACTGCTTTTTGAGTACTTTGGAAGACTTTCGCCTTGCAGTTTTGCGGGCTACTCACAATGGAAATTCTCAAGTGCAAGATGCTACGCCTCTAAGCTCACAGGCTAGAGGTGTAATTACTGGTGCTTTATCAGGCGCATATAATGGTACAAGTGGAATTCCCGTAAATTGGCAAGTCTTGCACTTGCAGAAGAATTATCCAGCATGGGGATTAACTAGCTTTTCCCAAATGTTAAAATTAATCGATGCATTTGTGGCGGTGTGGTCAGGAGTGTATGATATTACCTTAAATCCAAGGGAGTTAACAGAGGAAGGATGTGAGGTGGACTTGCTTTGTGTTTACGCAGCTGCTCGCGTTATTCGGTTGCGTTAACAATAGTGATCAATTCTTAATTACGAATTACGAATTACGAATTACGAATTCTTAATTAGCCGCCGCAGATCAAACTTCCCTGATGATTGTCTTTTTTGGAGCTATCAAAGTCGGCAATTGCAGGCAGAGATAATAAAAATGCAGCAATTTTTGCAGTTCTTTACCCAGCAATTGACTCACTGGCGGCGACAGTACAAAGCACTACGCCGTAAGGGAAAGTTAATCAGAAGTCCCAAATGCAAAAGCCATAGAAGCGAACTTCTAAGGACTATGTTCAAGAATGTACTTCTATTTTTATCAAAAACCAATGACAAAAGCTCCGGTGTAGCCTGCCGTCGGCATCGCCGAAAACAAGAAAGAGCGCTTAAATCAAAAGCAAAATCGGTCAAAACTAAGAGTAGTATTTATGTAGTCGGTTTAGATTGGGCACATAAACAGCGTTACTCGGTAATTTTGGCGATCGCTATCGTGTCTCTGACAGGCGTTATTGGGTATAAATTATACAACCAGACTCAACTCCAAGTAGGACATCCCGCGCCCCAGACAATTACAGCGCCTTACACAGCTAGCATCGAAGATCAGAAAAAAACCGCAGCCGAGCGCCAAGCCGTCAGTAATAGCTCTTTACAAATGTTGATGATTGATGCGGCAACAAACGAACAAATCAACGAAAATTTGCAACAACTTCTGGATGATGGTAACAAAATTCGCGCCGTTGCTGGAGCTTTTCCTTTTTTTGATCCTGTAGTTTTGTCCATCTCTACCCAGCGTTACCTCCGCTCTTGTGTTGACTCGGAATGGCAAGCACTGCTAGTAGCTATAGAAAATACTAAAAATCAGCAGAAGAAAGGAACAGAACAAACCGCCGCTTCATCCGGTTCATCATCTATAGCTGCACCCAATCAGCAACGCCAGCCACGCACAACACCACAAAAATCTGATTTCCAGAGTTCGCAGGTAAAGCCACAGAAGACAGAGCCAGTTGATTTTTCTCAAAACAGTGACTTTATTCAAGCAGTAGCAGAACTAGAATCTTACCGTGTCACAACTTCTGAGAAAAACTTATCCTTACTAATTGCCCAAGTTTCTCAAGTACGCCCAAGATACATGCAAGCCACTGCCAAACTTTTACAGTTAGAGACTGTTAGCTCAAAAGCAATATACGAGGAATCCCTGCTTTTGGATTTGTTAGATGAGGAGTGGGAAAAAACAAAAATGGGAATCCATCAGACTTCAGAGCTGATTCTCACCCAAGGCATCCCACAGGGACTGCCAAAAAATATCTTACAAGATGCGGTGAGTTTACAATTGCAGACCTTTGTACCAGAATCTTCTGAAACTTTGGCAAAAAACCTGTTGTTAACTGTACTTAAACCGAATCTGCAAAAAGATGAAGAACAAACGAGACAAAACGCTCAAAAGGCTGCTGCTGGAGTGACACCCGTAATGGTGAAGGTTCGGTATGGTGAGGTGATTATCAAAAAAGGAGAGCAGATTAGTGCGTGGAACTTTGAGGTGCTGGAGTATTATCACCTGATTCGCCGTCAGGTAAAATGGCAGGAGTTAGTGAAGTTAGGAAGCTTTATTGCGATCGCCATTGGGATTTTTGTCTGGGTAGAACGACATATCAATTACGAATTGCGACAACGCGATCGCCTATTAGTATTATTGCTGACTCTGAGTGTGCCAGCAGTGATCACGATGGGATTGCCTTATACCACCTGGAGCGCCCTTGGTTTATTGTTGGGAAGCTTCTACGGACCGACTTTGGGGTTGACAGTTGTCGGACTGCTGTCAGCGATATTAGCAATTAGCTTGGAGATGAGCAAGGCGGCGCTTTTAGCTGGTGCAGGCGGAGCAATATTAGGTAGTTACATTGCACAGAGATTGCGATCGCGTGAAGAATTAGCATTATTGGGTATTGCGATCGCTTTAACTCAGGGCGGCATTTATCTGGTTGTTAAAATCTTAATTGGTCAAGCATTTAGTCAGGGCTGGTATATCGTCCTCCGAGAAGCCGCGTTATTTGCTTTATCCGGTTTAGGCTGGAGTGTTGTCGCCTTGGGCTTGAGTCCTTATCTAGAAAAACTTTTTGATTTAGTCACTCCAATCCGCCTCGCAGAGTTGGCAAACCCTAACCGCCCTTTATTAAAACGACTCGCTACTGAAACTCCCGGAACTTTTCAACATACGCTGTTTGTGGCTACCCTTGCCGAAGCTGCTGCTAAAGAACTGGGATGCAATGTTGAGCTAGTTAGGGCTGGGACATTATATCATGATATTGGCAAAATGCACGACCCCCTTGGCTTTATTGAAAATCAAATGGGGAGGCCGAATAAACATGATACAGAGATTAAAGACCCTTGGAAGAGTGCAGAAATTATCAAAAGGCACGTAACGGAAGGGGTAGTGATGGCACGTAAACACCTTTTACCGACGGCGATTCAAGCTTTTATTCCAGAGCACCAGGGAACAATGCTGATTGCCTATTTCCATCACCAAGCCCAGCAAATGGCTCAGTCAGATCCAAGTTTAACAGTAGACGACGCAGACTTTCGTTACGATGGACCAATTCCCCAATCACGGGAAACCGGAATTGTGATGTTAGCAGATTCTTGTGAAGCGGCGCTGCGATCGCTCGAAGCATCGGCTAAACCTTTGGAAAAGAAGCAATCGCTTAAAGATGTCTCGACTGAACAAGCTTTAGCAATGCTGAATAATATCTTGCGTGCCAAATGGCAAGACAATCAACTCGTAGATTCAGGATTAACACGAGAAGAAATGTCACAAATTGCTCAGATATTTGTGGATGTTTGGCAGCAATTTCATCACAAACGCATTGCTTATCCGAAGTTGAAGGCTAGTAGTGCTGTGCGTAATTTGTAATGCGATCGCTAAAAACCAAACCTAAAGATTTAGCCCAAAATAGGCATTTTATCCTGATTCACATACTTTAGGAGTTAAACAAAAATGGCTACTTTAACTATTCGTTTACCAGACGAAAAACACAACAGATGGCTAGAATGTAGCAAGAAAATTGTAGGTTGGGTGGAGGCTTTGCCAAAGCCAACATCCTGATAATCAGTTGGGTTGCGCTCCGCTCCACCCAACCTACGTCTAATGCACTATTTTAGCCTAGAGGGTCTACTACGTCCATTTCAAAAATCAAATACTAGTTCTATATTAATTTAGCGATCGCTTTCATCTGTCCAACTCTTCTCTACGAGAGGCTGCGCCAAGGAGACGGTGCGCGTAGCTTGGTTGGACGCAGGAGTATGCGGTTCGTTTTTCTTTCTTATACTTAAATATGGTTTAGCGCATCTTCATACAGAATTGGTATAACTAATTATTCATAAAAAACATGAGCGATGCTTTTAGCAGACTTGCACCCTTCATCCAAGAATATATTTATCATCACCAGTGGACTGAATTACGACCAGTTCAAATTGCCGCTTGTGAAGTTATATTTGACACCGATGCTCACTTGCTAGTTACTGCTGCAACTGCTGCGGGTAAAACAGAAGCAGCCTTTCTACCAGTTTTAACTCTATTACATATTAACCCGGCTGCAACTATCGGGGCATTATATATTAGTCCCATCAAAGCTTTAATTAATGATCAATTTGAGCGCCTCAACGACTTACTCAAAGAAGCAGATATTCCCGTTTGGCACTGGCACGGTGATGTTTCTCAAAGTCGAAAAAACAAGCTTTTAAAGAATCCTCAAGGCATTTTACAAATTACACCAGAATCTCTAGAAAGTTTATTAATCAACAAAAATAACGACCTACTTCGCTTATTTGGTGATTTAAGATTTGTGATTATTGATGAAATTCACGCCTTTATGGGTTCAGAACGCGGCTGTCAAATTATTTGCCAATTACAACGTTTAGCAAAGTTGACGCAAAAACAACCGCGCCGTATTGGTTTATCAGCAACTCTTGGTGATTACTCAATAGCTGAAGAGTGGTTGCGTTCTGGAACAGACAAGCTAGTGATTACACCGCCAATTGACGGGATAAAACGCCAAATAAAACTAGCTGTAGAACATTTTTATATTACTGATGAAGTAGATGAATCAGAGGCGACAGCTGATGAACAATATATTTTTAACCTCAGCAAATCTCGCAAATGCCTGATATTTGCAAATAATCGGACGCGTACCGAATCTGTAATAGCATCTTTGCGACAAATTGCCACAAAACAAGGACTACCAGATATATATCATGTGCATCATGGCAGTATATCTGCTAGCTTGCGGCAAGCCGCTGAAAATGCGATGCGTGAACCCAACAATCCAGCTGTCACCGCCGCTACTCTGACGTTAGAATTAGGCATAGATATCGGTCATTTAGAGCGAGTTATTCAATTAGAATCACCCTTATCTGTAGCTAGCTTTTTACAGCGATTGGGACGTAGTGGGCGAAGAGGTGAAGCTGCCGATATGCGCTTTATCTGTGCCGAAGATAAACCATTACCAGAAGCTTCTCTACCAGAGCAAATGCCCTGGCAACTTTTGCAGTGTATCGCTATCATTCAACTTTATTTAGAGGAGCAATGGATTGAACCAATCAGACTAATTAAATATCCTTTAAGTTTGCTTTATCACCAAACAATGAGTATCATAACAGCAATGGGGCAAATTTCACCTAATGCCCTAGCTAAACAAATTTTTAGTCTGCCGCCCTTTGCTGCTATTTATAAAGAGGATTTCCAACTATTGCTACGCTATTTAATTGATATTGGTCATATTCAACATACTGAACAAGGTAAATTAATCCTGGGTTTGGTAGGAGAAAATATTGTTAGAAAATTTCAGTTTTATGCTGTCTTTGCTGAACAGCAAGAATATATTGTTAAGCAAGGTGCAACGGAAATTGGTAGTATCGTCACGCCGCCTGCTGTTGGTAATCAATTTGCTTTAGCTGGAAGAAGTTGGGAAGTCGTAGAAGTTGACTTTAAAAAGAAGGCTATTTTTGTTAAACAAGCCGAGGGTAAAGCTAGTATTTATTGGCGTGGTAGTGGTGGTACTATTCATACCAAAGTTTTGCAACGAATGCGGCAAGTTTTATTTGAGAATGTCGAGTACAGCTATTTGCAAAAAAATGCCTTGGAACGTTTACGTAAAGTTCGCCAATTGGCGCAGCAAGTTGGATTAGATAAACATAATATCTTGCAATTGGAAAAAGGTAAATGCTGTATTTTTCCCTGGATGGGTACGGTTGCTTATCGCACCTTAGAAAGATTACTCAACTCCTACTGTCGAGAATCGTTGGAAATTACAAATATTAGCGGAGTAAATCCCTATTATTTAACAATTAAATTAGGCAAGGATAAATTTAAATATCTTTATCATGAAATTGCTTCCTTGTGTGAGCAAAGAATTACCCCAGAAGATTTAGTTAGTACTTCAGAAGCACCAGAAATTCAAAAGTATGATAAATTTATTCCTCATCCACTTTTACGGAAAGCTTTTGCTAGCGATTATTTAGATATAAGAGAACTCAAACAGCAAGTAGCACTGTGGAGAGAATATAACGCTTCTGGGTTGAGTGAAATACAGACCTAACAAGAACAGCCCCTTCCCTACTAGCGTTGGGGAGTAAGATTCAAAGCCTTTCTCCTAAAAGGAGATAGGTGAAAGTGTATTGCATTCAAATGAAAACTGCTATAGGTGGCAATACTGCTTGGTTAAGAATATTCGTAGGTTGGGTTTAGTTCCTCAATCCAATCTACACATTTTTATTTTTTAGGCAAAACCTACGCAGTATTGGAATAAGTGGATATCAACAAGCAGCAGATGAGATTTTCCGGTTTAGAGAATTTAATTACTAAAGAAACGAGGTACAACGTTGCTTAAACAAGATGTCACTTCTCCTTCACAAATCCAATCACTCAAACGCGCTTTAGGGTATCTGAACGGGTATCGCTGGATGGGTATAGGTGCTTTGCTGAGTTTGTTACTCCTGATTGCTGCCAATGCTTTGACTCCACAACTTTTCCGGTGGGGAATTGACCAAGGTATTGCTAAAAAAGACTTAGATGTTGTTTTTCAAGCAGGCAGTTTGTTAATTTGTGTGGCGATCGCTAGAGGAGTATCCAATTTTGGACAGGGTTTTTGGGCAGAAGCAGTTGCTCAAGGAGTCGCCTACAGATTGCGAAATCAGGTTTTCCACAAAATTCAAAACCTCAGTTTCAGCTATCACGATCGCGCCCCAACTTCACAACTATTGACGCGGATTACCAGAGATATTGAACAAATACGCACCTTCATTGGTACTACTTTACTTCAGGTCATCAGTTCCATCTTGACTTTAGTTACAATTACTGTAATTTTGCTAGTAATGAATTGGCAATTGGCATTAATTACACTAACTGCTGTACCCATCGCCGCGTTTTTGTTGATCCGGTTTTTCTCGAAAGCTGGAATGCTATTTGGTCGGGTACAACAGCTATTGGGAGAACTGAATGCAGTTTTGAAAGAGAACCTGATTGGCGTTCGTTTAATCAAAGCTTTTGTTCGAGAAGATGCTGAAATTGAACGTTATATTTACAGAGATCAGGAAGTAATCACTGCTAACCTGAAAGCAATTTGGGCAATTTCTAATGTTTTCCCCTTTATATTTTTGTTAAACAATTTAGTAACGTTAGGGGTGCTTGGTTATGGTGGTAGCATTGTCATTGGGAAACAATTCTCGGTTGGTGAATTAGTAGCTTTTAATTCCTATTTAGCTGTGGTTCTCCAACCAATTCTCCAGTTGGGCTTCGCTTCGGCAGGAATTGCACAGGCGGCGGCTTCGGCTAAACGAGTATATGAGGTAATTGATACTGAAGAGGAAATTCGCGATCGCCCTCATGCGATTCCTTTTCACACCAGCAGTATCAGAATTACCTTTGAGGATGTGTCTTTTCGCTATCCTGGGGCGACTAATTATGCCCTTAAAGGCGTTTCCTTTGAAACCAAACCTAACGAACTAATTGCAATTTTAGGGAGAACAGGCTCAGGAAAAAGCACCCTTGTCAACCTGATTCCCCGCTTTTATGATGTGACAGAGGGAGCAATTCGCATCGACGGTAATGATGTACGTGATTTTACACTTCATAGTTTACGCACGCATATTGGGATGATTTTCCAAGAAACGAGGCTATTTTCAGGTAGCATCCGCGATAATATTACCTATGCCATACCCAGTGCTCCCTTAGAGCTAGTGATGGAAGCCGCTAGAATTGCCCATATTCACGAATTTATTATCAGTTTGCCAGATGGCTATGAAACAATTGTGGGAGAACGCGGGGTAGGTTTATCAGGAGGGCAAAAACAACGGATAGCGATCGCTCGCACGTTTCTGACTGATTATCGAATTTTAGTTTTAGATGATAGCACATCTGCGGTCGATGCTAAAACCGCAAGACAAATTTACGCCTCTCTTGATAAATTAATGAAGAGTCGAACTTGTACAGTATTTGCGATTGCTCAACGTATCAGTACAGTCAAGAATGCTGACCGGATTCTTTTGATTGATGGAGGAGAACTAGTTGCTCAGGGAACCCATGAAGAGTTGATGCTGCGGAGTCCCTTGTACGGTTCTATTTTAGAATCACAAGTTAAACAAATAAACTCGGTTTCTTAAATAAATCGGGTTTATGGAGTTCTCATTTTATTATAAACCTTGAATTTAAAGTGATTAACAAAAATATTTTTAGATCAAAAGATACTTTGCCTTCTTACCAAACACTGCAACGATTTCTGCAATACTTTCTCCCTTATCGCCAAAATATTTTGATGACTATGGGATTGGTAATTGCTGGTGCTGTGTGTCAAGCCACAGGTCCATTTCTTGTCGGTTGGTCAATTGACAATTTGATTATACGTGGAAACTGGCGAGGTTTAATG
This sequence comes from Nostoc sp., assembly GCF_054880495.1. Classification (NCBI taxonomy): domain Bacteria; kingdom Bacillati; phylum Cyanobacteriota; class Cyanophyceae; order Nostocales; family Nostocaceae; genus Nostoc; species Nostoc sp. Next base: position 31,301 of record NZ_JBTYKD010000040.1, on the reverse strand, counting down.
CAGATGTTAATTCTGCTAGCAGTTGTCTATGTTACTGGTAGTTTGATTATCAGAAGTCAAATTAGGCAGATTGGCTGGATTATGCAGCATCTTTTGAGTCAATTACGTCGTGATATTTTCACAAAAATTCAAAGCTTACCCTTGGGCTTTTTTGATCGTAGCCAATCGGGTGACTTAATGAGTCGTTTGTTGAATGATGTCAGTACTGTAGAGCAGACATTTGGAATGGCGATCGCCCAAATTATTGGCACTGTATTTAGCTTAATTGGGATTATCGTCGCCATGCTTTTGCTCAACCTGCAATTGGGATTGATGAGCAACTTAGTTGTACCCTTGATGATTTTTGCCACAGGGTTGTTTGCTTCATGGGCAAAAACAAGATTTCGGGTAACGCGACAAACTATCGGTCAACTTTCAGCGAGGTTCGAGGAAGATATTAACATTGTTCGGGAAGCACAAGCATTTAATCGCATCCAATATAATATGCAGCAATTTGATACTCTCAATGCTGCGAATCGGGATGCGAATGTACAAGCTGTAGCAATTACCTCTGCCTTTTTACCCTCAATAGATTTTCTTAACACCGTAGGAACAGCAGGGGTGCTAGTTTATGGGGGGTATCTGACAGTAAAAGGTGAGGCAACAGTAGGAACTGTAACTTCATTCCTAATTTACGTTCAGCAATTTTTTCAGCCGATTCAAATTCTTAGTCAATTTTACACCCAAGCCCAATCAGCGATCGCAGGATTAGAACGAATTTTTCTCCTATTGGATGAACCTGCATTGCTGCAAAATGCGCCTGATGCAATAGAAATGCCAGCAATTCAGGGTGAAGTCAAGTTTGAGGATGTGACATTTGGCTATGCTTATAACCAGTTGGCTCTTAAGGGCGCTAATTTTCATGCCAAACCAGGACAAATGATTGCCTTAGTGGGTGCAACTGGAGCAGGTAAAAGCACAATTATCAACTTAATTTTGCGCTTCTACGATGTCTTGGGTGGTATGATTACTGTTGACAATATTGATATCCGACGTGTTACACAAGCAAGTTTAAGGCGTCAGATTGGGATAGTTTTACAAGATACGATATTGTTAAGTGGCACAGTCGCCGAAAATATCGCCTTTGGTCGAAAAGATGCCACCCAAGCAGAGATTGAACAAGCAGCACAAATTGCCAATGTTCACGAGTTTATCACTAATTTACCCCAAGGGTATGCAACTCGTTTGGGAGAGCAGGGAACTAGCCTGAGTCAAGGACAACAACAACTAATTAGTATTGCGCGAGCAGTCTTAATTAACCCTCGAATTTTGATTTTGGATGAAGCCACCAGCAGCATTGATACTCGTACCGAAGCCCTAGTTCAGGAAGCACTTGCTCGGCTGTTTAAGGATCGCACCAGCTTTGTCATTGCTCACCGCCTTAGCACGGTGATTAACGCCGACCAAGTACTGGTAGTTGAGCAAGGTAAAATTGTTGAGCGTGGAACCCATGCAGAGTTGATTGCTAAACAGGGTGTATACGCCAATTTGTATGGTCTACAATTTGGGACATTTGTTTAGTTTTCCCAAAACTCAGTAAATCGAAAACTTTTGTAATTCAACCAAATAATAAAATTTTCCGGCTACGTTTTAAGTCTTGCTTAGGAACCTAGATTAAATAAAATGGAAAACTTCATCCTGTCTCGAGCTTCCCTCTCCAATATATCGGAGAGGGATTGAGGGTGAGGTAAGCCAGGGACATAAAGTGACAAAGCGATCGCCAGATATATTATAAATCTGTCCTATAGCCTGTTTATTATCTAAAACCTGAGTTATAGCAACCGCCAAGTCTTTTACATGACCTAGCTAGGTGATATGCAAGCCATTTCTGGGGATAGGAATCGGGCGATCGCGCACAATTTGGTCAAAGAAAAGATTCTTTCTTTTGACTTTGACCAAACCTTTGCCCTGATCCGTTAACTTAAAGTTAGTCGGTCAAGATTCCTCTTATGTACCAAACAGACCCGCCTCTCTCCCCCAAAGAAGTCCTACCTACGATGTATGATCTTCCCAGTGAATACCCGGAGGACTCTGGCTTGCCTGACGAATTTCACATTTTGCAACCCCGACTTTTAGGCGATACCTTCTCTCCTCCCACATATCTAGCAGATCAGGTATTGGTTGCCTCTGACTTAAATATCTATTATGACCTCCACCATCCACTGTGGTACAAACGCCCAGATTGGTTTGCAGTGGTTGGAGTTTCCCGCCTTTATGAACAGCGAGATTTACGTTTAAGTTATGTGATTTGGCAAGAAGGGGTTGCGCCTTTTGTAATGGTAGAACTTTTGTCTCCAGGGACAGAAAAAGAAGACTTGGGACAAACTCTCAGAGAAGTTAACCAACCACCGACCAAATGGGAAGTTTATGAACGAATTTTAAGAGTTCCCTATTATATTCTTTTTGACCGCTACACTGATAAGCTCCAAGCATTTCAACTAGTTGCAGATAGTTATCACGAAATAGATGTAACTACTTCTAGAGTGTGGATGCCAGGAATACAATTAGGTTTGGGACTTTGGCAAGGCGCTTACCAAGGTATTGATCGTTCGTGGTTACGTTGGTACGATGAAAGAGGAAATTGGATTTCTACACAGCTAGAACAAGAAAAACAAAGGGCTGATAAATTAGCAGCAAAATTGCGCGAATTAGGTATCAATCCAGATGAAATATAAGGCTCAGATTACCGACTTCTTTAAGAAGTCGGTAATCTTGTTGTTAAACAGCTTGTAAAATCTCCTCATCTACAGAGAAATCTACTTCGGCTTTGTCTTTTGCATTCGCCAAATAATCATTTTCCAGAGAGTCTTGTAACCCAGAAATTAAATCATATTCAGGATGCCAGTTTAATTCTGTTTGCGCTTTATTCACCGAAGCGAAGAAATGCTGCACTCGCATCGGAAAAGCTTTGCGCTTGCCGAAATCAAACTTTTTCGGGTCGTAATGGACGATTTTTACAGCATCGGGTGATTTACCAGCAGCTACAGCACTAGCACGGGCTAAACCATCAAAAGTGACAAAGCGATCGCCAGATATATTATAAATCTGTCCTATGGCTTGTTTATTGCCCAAAACCTGAGTCAAAGCTTTTGCTAAGTCTTTTACATGACCTAGCTGGGTGATATGCAAGCCATTTCCAGGGATGGGAATCGGGCGATCGCGCACAATTCTGTCAAAAAACCAGCCTTCCAACTCATTATAATTACGAGGGCCGTAAATATAAGTAGGACGAATAGAGGTAAAGGGCAATCCCAATTGAGTCAGATAAGCTTCTGTTTCATGTTTACCCTTGTGGCGACTTTTGGGATCTACTAGATCACCTTCTATGTGGGGTAATTGGTCAGATTTGAGATACACCCCCGCAGAACTCATATACACAAAATGTTGCACTCGATCTTGAAAAATCTCTGCCAGTGGTTGAGTATCAGTCAGTTCCCGCCCATTATTGTCAAAAATGACATCAAAGTTTTCTGGTGATAATTTTGCTTTTATTTGGGTAGCATCCGTGCGATCGCCTATAATTTGTCCTACTCCCTGTAAAGGAGGTGCTGGCCGATTCCCACGATTGAACAGTACCACCTCATGTCCTTGTTCCACTAGTAGTTGAGTCAAATAGACACCAATGAACCGAGTACCACCCATAATTAGAATTCGCATAAATTCACCTTTTCTATATCAGTTGTCGTCAAAGGACTTGGGAGTAGGCTTGCCGTGAGCGTAGCCGAATGGGAGTGGGGGGGATGAGGGAGACAAGGGGGACAAGGAGAAAATAACGAATGCCCAATACTTCTCTTCTTAGGCTGCACTTCTCTACGAGACGCTGCGCGAACGGCAAGGCTCAGTGACCACGCCAACGACTTCTCTACGAGACGCTACGCGAACGCTACTTCTCTATGAGAGGCTGCGCCAACGACGCCGCTCAGTACAAGTCAGTACAAGTGCCCAATGCCCCAATCTGAGGTTATCAGGTTGCAGCATCCATCTGGAACCTCTGAGAGAAAGATTGCGTCTTATGTGCTAATCTGGGGCGCTTCCCGTTAATTAATCACAAGGAGAAACTTTTCTAATTAACGTCATCAAGTTGGCCTTTGTATTTTCCATTTATTCAAGTTAGCTGTGCCCTTGAAATATGCTCTAGTCCATGAGTGGCTGACGCCCAAAGCCACCGGTGGTTCAGAACTCGTTGTCCGAGAAATTTTGAATCATATTGATGCTGATTTATATGCTCTAATCGATTTTGAATCCAGCAATAGAGAAAGTTATTTATACAAGCGTCAGATTGGCAAGACGTTTCTCCAGCACTTTCCCTATGCCCGCAACGGCGTACAAAAATATTTGCCTTTGTGGCCGTTGGCAATTGAACAACTGGATTTGCGCCATTATGACGTAATTCTGTCATCATCCCACGCTGTTGCCAAAGGAATCCTTACCACTTCCGAACAGATGCATATTTGCTACTGCCACAGCCCGATGCGCTATGCCTGGGACTTAACCTTTGATTATCTGCGCCACAGCAAACTGGGTAGTGGTTTACCTGGGTGGGCAACGCGATATTTATTACATAATTTGCGCCAGTGGGATGTATTGAGTGCCAATCGCGTTGATTACTTCATTGCCAACTCGCAGTATACAGCTCGGCGGATTTGGCGTTGCTATCGGCGAGAAGCAACAGTCATTTACCCACCAGTGAATATTGCGGAATTTCCGTTTATGTCTGAGAAAGAGGAGTTTTATCTGATAGTTTCCCGGTTAGTGAGTTATAAGCAAGTATCGTTGATTGTCAACGCTTTTAATCAACTAAAACGACCATTAGTAGTCATTGGTACAGGAGATGAAATGGAAAAAATCCGCGAGATGGCAAACTCCAATATCGAAATACTGGGATGGCAACCCGATAATGTGGTAAAAAAATATATGTCTAGGGCTAAGGCGTTTGTGTATGCAGCTTGTGAAGATTTTGGTATTGCCCTAGTGGAGGCACAGGCTTGTGGCACGCCAGTGATTGCTTATGGTGCAGGAGGTGCTTTAGAAACAGTACGAGATATCCGTTCTTGTGTGGATACAGGGACAGGTATATTTTTCAGGACGCAAACAGAGGCGGCTTTAGTGGAGGCAGTAGAAAAATTTGAAGTGTATGAGGGTTCTTTCAGTTCTGAGTATATGCGATCGCACGCCGCCCAGTTTTCACCGCAAATCTTTGCAGATCGTTTTCTCGATTTTGTAAACAAATGCAACGAAAAAAGACCGTTTTTGGAATGATGGTCTTGGTTAATCTCTGATTTTTTTAGGCTTTTGGCAATTTCCCCCCAGAAGCACCTCATTTTGGCTTTAATATTGGGACTATGTGTGGTGTGGATTATTAAGGAGTATGATGACTGCCCAGAGCTCACTCCTCTCCGGCAAGCGAGGCGTACGGCAAGACACTAGAAGGTCTACGCGGACTTTCTTAAAACGCGGTCAAAAAACAAAGACGCCAAAAGTTAAACCCAAAGGTTTATCTTTTCAGGGTTTAAACGGAGAGTTTGCCAAGCGACTGTTCGATATAGTGTTTTCGCTGTCGGTGTTAATTTTGTTCTTCCCCGTCTACTTAATCTTGGCCTTGCTGATTGCTTTGAGCTCAGATGGTCCAATTTTTTATGTCCACGAACGGGTAGGGAAAAATTACAAAGCGTTTTATTGTATTAAATTCCGAACAATGGTGAGCAATGCAGACGAAATCTTGGTGCAAATGATGGAAACATCTCCCCAGTTGCGACAAGAATTTGAGAGCAGTTTTAAGCTGAAACAAGACCCCCGGATTACCAAAATTGGTCGATTTTTGCGAATTACTAGCTTAGACGAATTTCCCCAGTTCTGGAACGTTTTAAAAGGGGACATGAGTGTAGTCGGCCCCCGACCCTTAGTAGCAGAAGAACTGCCAAAATACGGTTGTCACATTGATGAGATTTTAACAATCCGTCCAGGAATTACTGGATTGTGGCAGGTGTCTGGGCGTAATGATATTCCCTACCCTCGGCGAGTCCAAATAGACCTGCATTATGTGAAATTTAGGAATTTCTGGCTTGATTTATGGATCATCTTGAAAACTGTTGATGTGGTCATTCTGCCCAAAAATAACGGGGCATACTGAGTAACTACTTAGGGTGGATTCTGGGGGGCAGTTAATGCCCCTAACTACTAATTCTTGCCCTAGACTAAACGACTGTTCATCTTTGTTTTATATAGTTATCTATATTTAATATTTAAACTCCATCTATTTTAAAAGTAGCGGCAGCATCTTGCTAAAATGCGGGTAGTAGCGGGTAAGATTTCGGCGTAAGCGCTACTTCTCTACGAGAGACTGCGCCAACGGCAACGCTACTTCGACCCTTCTCTACGAGACGCTTCTCTACGAGACGCTGCGCCAACGGCAAGCTCAGGGCATCGCGCTACGCGTAGCTTGCTTCCACGAAGTGGTACGGCAAAGCTCAGGGCAACGCGTTGCTCTGTACAAGTCAGTACAAGTCAGTCGAACCCTGCCTGTACTACTTCACTTTTCAAAATGGACGAGGTTTATGTCTTTCTACCTAGCTGAAACTTCTCTCTGTGGTTCGTTTTGCTCATATTCAGATTTTTGCCAGAAGTCTAATTTAAAATCCTATTTTATTGAATCTTCACAAAACTAAAGATATGAAGTTTTGACAAAAAAGACGTACACAAAAAGAATCTTCATCTAAAAAAATATACATAATTAAACAATCTTCATCTATCTCAGGTTGGCTTACGTGTTAAATTCCTTTTTGTTAAGTAAATTTATTTAGGCGAAAAGTGTTTTAACAACAAGAACTCGTAGGTTTCCCATTAGGCAATTCCGCAATTAGCTGCTAGGTTGTATCAGATTGCCTGTAACTTTTTAATCAAAGAATAATAAGGGATAATTGAGCATGACGCAACAGAAACGAGCGTTGATTACTGGTATTACTGGTCAAGATGGTTCATATCTAAGTGAGTTTTTGCTAGGAAAAGGTTATGAAGTTCATGGCATCATTCGCCGGACTTCTACCTTCAACACAGACCGCATCGATCATATTTACGAAGACCCCCATAAAGAGGGAGTACGGTTGTTTCTACACTACGGCGACTTAACCGATGGTACGACGTTGCGGCGGATTTTAGAAGATGTCAAGCCGGTAGAAATTTACAACCTCGGCGCTCAATCTCATGTCAGAGTCAGTTTTGATTCACCAGAATACACGGTGGATGCTGTAGGAATGGGCACGCTGCGTCTGTTGGAAGCAATTCGGGACTACCAACAGCGTACTGGAATTCAGGTGCGATTTTACCAGGCGGGTTCTTCAGAAATGTATGGTTTAGTACAAGCAATACCTCAAAATGAGACAACGCCCTTTTATCCCCGCAGTCCCTATGCCTGTGCGAAAGTTTACGCCCACTGGCAAACTGTAAATTACCGTGAATCTTATGGTTTGTTTGCTTGTAACGGCATACTTTTTAACCACGAGTCACCACGGCGCGGTGAAACCTTTGTAACCCGCAAAATTACTAGAGCCGTGGCTGGTATCGTCGCTGGTAAGCAGAAAAAAATTTACATGGGTAATCTAGATGCCAAGCGAGATTGGGGCTATGCGAAGGATTACGTTAAAGCAATGTGGTTGATGTTGCAGAAAGATCAAGCAGAGGATTACGTAATTTCGACTGGTGAAACTCACTCGGTGCGAGAGTTTTTGGAACTGGCATTTAATTATGTAAATCTCAATTGGGAAGATTATGTAGAGTTTGATGAGCGTTACCTCCGTCCATCTGAGGTAGAGTTGTTGATTGGCGATTCTACCAAAGCACGGCAAAAATTGGGCTGGACAACATCAGTAACCTTTGAAGAACTAGTTTCCCTAATGGTAGAAGCAGACTTACAAGCATTGGGTCACACTTCACCGAATGGAAATGGTTCACAATTTCCACATGATATTGCTACTATTCGTCAAGAACTGGGCGCTCTCCATTTCTGATTCGCACCACAGAGGATAAAAATATGACCGCCTTAGAACTAAAAAATCAACGTATTCTGGTCACTGGTGGGTCGGGGTTTCTAGGTCGTCAGGTGATCGATCAACTGTGTAAAGCAGGGGCTGATCGTGAGAAGATTACAATACCGCGATCGCAATCGTCCGATCTACGTGTCTGGGAAAATAGCCAACGTGTAGTTGACCAGCAAGATATAATCATTCACTTAGCAGCTCATGTCGGTGGCATCGGTCTAAACCGCGAAAAGCCCGCAGAGTTGTTTTACGATAACTTGATTATGGGAACCCAGCTAATTCACGCTGCCTATCAAGCGGGAGTACAAAAATTCGTATGTATTGGCACAATCTGCGCCTATCCTAAATTTACCCCAGTGCCATTCAAAGAAGATGATCTTTGGAATGGCTACCCAGAGGAAACTAACGCGCCCTACGGAATTGCTAAAAAAGCACTTTTAGTCCAATTGCAATCTTACCGTCAGCAGTACGGTTTTAATGGGATTTACCTCCTGCCAGTAAATTTATATGGTCCAGAAGATAACTTTGACCCTGGAAGTTCCCACGTCATTCCCGCATTAATTCGCAAAGTTCACGAAGCCCAAATTAAGAGAGAAAAGCAACTTCCAGTTTGGGGTGATGGCAGTCCTACGCGCGAGTTTCTGTATTCAGAAGATGCAGCGCGGGGGATTATTATGGGGACTCAATTCTATAACGAATCGGAACCAGTTAACTTGGGAACGGGTGAGGAAATCTCCATCCTTAATTTAGTAACTTTAATCTGCCAATTGATGGAGTTTAAGGGTGAAATTGTTTGGCAAACTGACAAGCCTAATGGTCAACCACGCCGTTGTTTAGATACTGAAAGGGCGAAACAAGGCTTTAATTTCACGGCTCAGGTGAGCTTTGAGCAAGGGCTAAAAAATACCATTGAATGGTACCGTCAACACGCTGCATAAGGATGTATTAATGAGTGTAGCGTAATTAAGCTGGGCGATGCCCAGCTGATTTATTTGACGCCATAAATTTTTATGGACAAAGCTAATCATCAATTAAATAAAGCAGAACTACGCCGCACTTTACTTAAAACACGTCAATCAATGTCCGTTGGAGAGTGGAGAGAAAAAAGCGATCGCTTATGCTCTAATTTACAAAACTCTACTTTGTTCACCCAAGCAAAAACAATACTCGCTTATTTCAGCTTTCGTCAAGAACCTGACCTCAGTCCCCTATTTGCAGACACCAAATACCGTTGGGGATTTCCTCGCTGCGTTGATAAATCTCTGTATTGGCATATTTGGACACCGAATGATTCTGTGCAAAGTGGCGCTTATGGCATTACTGAACCACACCCCGACGCTCCAATCTTAGATGCTGCTGAAATAGATTTGATTCTCGTCCCCAGTGTAGCTTGCGACTATCAAGGATATCGTTTGGGTTATGGCGGCGGATATTACGATCGCTTGCTCAGTTTACCGCAGTGGCAGACAAAGCCGACTATCGGAATTATCTTTGAGTTTGCCTATTTGTCCCAAATACCGATTGAATCTTGGGATAAACCACTACAAGCTGTTTCTACCGAAACCGGATTGACTCCAAAAGGCTAAAGGATTCAGGATAATAGACTTCTTACATAAATCAAAAAAAGAACCTCACCCCCGCCTTTGACTTACGTCAAATTCTCCCCTCCCGCGTGCGGGGAGGGGCTGGGGGTGGGGTGTTAGGGACTTTTGCAAGAGGTCTAATGAAGACAGTTCATCAAATGTTTTATAACTAATCGAACGTCATCTACACTGAGCAGCAAGCAATAATTGACGAGATGATTACAACTAGTACTTTGTCAAGTTGGTTTTGAGGGTTTGTAGTAAGCACTTTAGTGCTTAGAAAATAAGGACTAAAGTCCTTACTACGAACTTGCTTACCCTATTTTTCAAAACAAACAGCAAGTAGTATGAGTGTTTACATTCCTGTTGAATTACAAAATAAAATTTGCAAAATCAAATGCTGAACTGGAAAAAATCGCGATCGCAAATTCTGCTAATGTATGCGCTATTGGGAGCGATCGCACTGTTGATGCTCTTTCCTTTACTATGGCTAATTAGCACATCCTTAAAATCGCCTACGGAAAATATTTTTCAGTCGCCGCCACAGCTGTTGCCTGCGTCACCAACACTAAATAACTTCTTTATTGTGTGGAATTCTTTACCTTTTGCACAATACCTGTATAACAGTACTTTGGTGTCAGTGCTGACTGTGGGCTTAAATGTGCTATTTTGCGCTTTAGCTGCCTATCCCTTGGCAAGATTGTCATTTGTGGGGCGAGACTGGATTTTTGTAGCGATCGTCTCTACGATTATGATTCCTTTTCAAATCGTGATGATTCCCCTGTATATTTTGACAGTCCAGTTGGGTTTGACAAATAGTTATTTGGGAATGATTTTTCCGAGTTTAGCTTCTGCCTTTGGTATTTTTCTGTTGCGCCAAGCTTTCATGAGTGTCCCCAAAGAGATAGAAGAAGCCGCCCGGATGGATGGCAGTTCGGAGTTAGGTTTGTGGTGGCATATTATGTTACCAGCAGTTCGCCCAGCACTGGTAACTCTAGCTATTTTCGTATTCATTGGTGCTTGGAGTGACTTTTTGTGGCCTTTAATTGTCATCCAAGACGAAAATTTATACACTCTTCCCTTGGGAGTCGCAAAGCTAGCAGGGACATTTTCCCTTGACTGGCGGTTGGTAGCTGCTGGTTCAGTAATTGCGATCGCGCCAGTATTATTACTATTCTTATTTTTACAACGTTACATTGTACCAACAGAAACTGGTAGCGGAGTAAAGGGTTAAAAAAAAATCTTTCTCCCAATGCCTAATACTTCTCTACGAGAGGCTGCGCCAAAGACGCCGCTCAGTACAAGTCAGTACAAGTGCCCAATGCCCCAATTCAATAAGCACCGGTCTTTTTCAATACCACCCAGATAGTTTTAATAATCAGACTCAGGTCATAAGTTACAGACCACTTCTGCTGATAATCTATATCCATCTTGACAATGGTTTCAAAGTCTGTAATAATCGATCGTCCATTAGCCTGCCATTCTCCGGTAATGCCTGGTTTGACTCGCAATCTATCCCAGTGGTGTAGATCGTAATGACTGACTTCATCAAGAGTAGGTGGACGAGTACCAACTAAACTCATGTCGCCTAACAAAACATTCCAAAATTGGGGTAATTCGTCCAAGCTAGTACGCCGCAAAAACTTACCCACAGGAGTAATGCGAGGATCGTCAACAGATTTAAAGATATGACCTTTGGCTTGGTTTTCAACCAAATGCTTGAGTTTCTCAGCATCGACGATCATGGAGCGGAATTTCCACATCCGGAAAGTTTTTCCGTTCAAACCACAGCGGATTTGGGAATAAAATATTGGACTTGGCTCATGTATAAAAATAACAATTGCTACGGGAATTGCTACTATAAATGTAATAATCAAGCCCACAATAGCTCCAACAATGTCAATTAATCGTTTTCTGACGCTTAAAGTTGACGGGTGTAAAGGCTGTTCTGAGGAATTAACTGAATAAAGATAAAGATTATTCACAAAGATTAACTTATCTACAACAGGACTTTTTGCATTAGTAGTGTAGACATGGACATAATTTTTAGGCGGTTTTTACTGCTTTTGTCGCTCCTACCGAGTGTTAACATACAAAAAATTTAAACAATATAAAAACCGAAAACCCAAAGTTTACAGAATCTTTCAATTAAGCTGGTGGATTATAAATTTACAGTATTTTTTCTATCAAATAAAAAATATACTACTCTACTATGCTAAAAATCCCAAAAATTACTGTCGTGAAGTACTAGTAAAGCATGGCGTAAATCCAGCTACCATCTCAATTCACCAGACAAGTTGCTCTGAGCAACTTCTTAAAGTAAGCAAACTTCCGCCATAGTGTACTCGTGCTTATTCCCAACGTGATGTTCTAGTCTCAACGATGAACCTCTAAGTCGAAATTCACCGTATATGGTTCCTCCAGTGATTGCTGATTACTAGCCTTGATCGCATCTAAATAGCGACGCAAAGACAACAGTTGTTGGGAATTGGGACGATAAGTGAGACTCCCTTGTTTTTCAAAAAGTGGTGCTGTGGCGATCGCCTGATAGTCGGGATTTTGTTGCGAACTCTGGGTAAGCCAAGCTGAGTCTATGACTGAAGGTATTAAGCCTGAAGGCAGTTCACCCTCTAAAAAAGCTAGCAGGCGTTCCTGACAAGTGCGCGTATTGATCCCACGATCTTCAAATAACTGGATAACTTCACCGAAAGATAAAGGTCGATCTGGTAGCAGCCGCAGCAATTCTGTAAATAGGAAATAATCAGTGTATTGTTGCCTGGGTATATCTAATATCTGGGGATGTAAAGGCAGCATTGCCAAACCATAGGCAACTCGACTGCAATTAGGAGCGCCGTTTTCGCCAAGATATAAATCTTGGATAATCTTAGCGTTGGGGAGTTTTTGGCGTAGCCATCGGTTCACCGTCCCCACACAAGCCACCCCACCAGTTAGGATAGCTTGATTAATTGCTTCTGTAGGGATGCCACGAGCTACCAATAATTTGTTGAGTTCTCGGTTGATGCGGCGCACAAAGGGGATAAATACCTGGCTTTCTAAGTCTCGTCGCTGCAAAATCCACTGCTGATCGGCCAATTCCAGGGTAAAAGAGTCTTGGTGTTGCAAAATCAACTTTAGGGCTAGTGCTGCATCTAATACTGCCTGTCCCAGTAGAGAACTTTCTAGACGTTGCTGGAGGCGAATCCGAGCGATAATATCTGGTTCTCCGACTCTGGGTAGTTCTAATTCTTCCAACCCTAAACTCTGCCAACGCATTTGGTCTAAACCCGGAATTGAGGGTTGCCATTGCCAAGGATTAGTGGTAATAGTTTGGCGATTGCTTGGTGTTTCGGGGCGTGATTGCCGAGATTTAGGTGGCAATAGCAGCTGGCAGATAATATCTTGTTCAATTCCCTTGCCAGCGTATGCAAAACTGTGGAGCATGAAATCATTGTATGTCAATTGCAGTAAGGTTTCTGGGACATCGACCAGCAACATTTCTGTGGCAGCTGTTCCAATATTCATCACCAGGGTATTGCCAACAATCGGATGTTCGCTGGTTTTTGCCGGATGAGAACCTTGACTATCGCTTAATTTTACTTGCTCACCGTTACCAGCATCGAGTTCTGGGAGTAGACTAGCGATCGCTTCTTCCACAAAAAAGACTTGCTGCGGATGTTGGATCAGTTTGCTAGTGAGTAAAGCTTCGCGCACGTTGAAGCGGTATTGTTCCGACCAGCTAGATGGGCAAGTACAAATTACACCAGCAATATTACTGATAATCTGGGGAAAATTTTCTTCGCTGATCCCAACAGCAGCAACCATTAAACTAGGTGTAGTACTTGTTTGGTCAGATTTGAGGGTTAATAGTAGCTTAGAGAGCGATCGCACAACCCAAATCAAAGGGCCTGCCGAAAATTCATTTAATTGCAAAACAGGTTCCCATTTTTGCCGTTCACTCTTGTAGGGAATAGCTACTTGTAAATAGGGCTTCAACTGCGCCGAGTAGAGATTATTTGTCGTCGGTTCTACTGTTGATCTCGGTGTTGGGGAACTGGTGGCCGAGTGGTCAGGGGCTTTATCTTGGGCAACAGCCGCAGGTGCTATCTGCTCATGTGCTTCGATACTTTCATTTTCACTCTGGGGTATAGAAGCTGTAGGCAGATAAACCTCTGTTGGTAAACGAAATGATTGCTGAAAGGAACTTGTTCCCGGCGGATTTTCTGCTGACCAGTAGATAGGATGTACAACAAAAGTTGAGCGATTTAATAATGCGCCAGAAATTCCTGTTGTACCTAAATCAATCCCTAAATACCAAACTGATTCTAGAAGATTGAGCGAAACTTCTGGATTATTTAGGGAGTTGGAAATTGAAGGTAAAGACCTTTCTGGAATAGGAGTTATGACTTCCTTTTGTTCAGTTTCTACCTGGGGAACAGTAGTTGAAATATTCTCTGCTATTTGGAAATTTTCTGTTTGCGGTTCAGGGGAACTTGTAGGGATTGTATCTTGAGTCTTACCAATTATTTCCGAGAAAATATTCCAGTTACTATCTGGCTGTAACTCCGAATTTAGCTGCCGATCAAAATTAGCCAAATCTCGATCTAATTGCTGCAACTGTTCTTCATCTAAAGAAATATTAGGTACGACTGGAGACTGGTTTGACTCAACAGAAAGCAAGTTTTCTTGGGGTGAAGCAGTAATGTAGTTATCTGAAGATGGTTCTGGCTGATCATCGTTAATTAATACTTCCGATGCGGCGATACGTTCGCTAGGCGTCTCTACCAGAGGCTGCGCGTAGCTTGCTTGCTCGTAGGGGTATGCGATCGCAATTTCTGCTACTTCTGGAGTAACTGGTGCTGTAGTTGTCGCATTATCCCCAGAAGATGATACTTCCAGCAGTTGCTGCTCACTACCTGTATCAGGCAATAGGTCAGTTAGGATATTAATTGTATCAACATTAGCTGGCTGAGTGTCGAATTGCACCGGGAAACTGTCTGTTTGTGGCGTAAACAAGCTAACAAGCGAATCTTGGTCAGTATCCTCTTCAAAAAATAGTTCTGACTGTGGCTCTGATGATGAATCTCTGCTTTCTACTAAAGTCTCTTGGGTTGAAAGATCCATATCCAGTATTGAAGGTACAGGTGCGCCCTCAACGATGTTCAGGGTTGAGGGGGAGGCTGTAGAAGCAGATAAGTCAACATCAAGGCTGGAATTATTAACATCATCAGTACCAAACAAACTAGCGTAAAGTTGGTCTACTTCATCACCAATTAACGCAGAAATATCTTGCGGTAATTCCGTCGCTGTTTCAGAAGATTGAGAGGAGTGTAAACCAAGCTGCAACAGCGCTGCATCTAAATCTTCTGTGAGGGTAGTCTCCTGTTGCTCAGAATTAATTGTGAGTGAAGATGAAGTTTCTGGCTGTATAAACTCCAAGGGATGGGGCGCAACTTCAAGCAATGATGGTAGTGTCTCAGATTCTACCCCCAGAAAAGATGACTGGGAACTAGGGGATTGTTGCTGCAAATTCTGAGTCAAATTGTTCAGAAAGCTGGCCATCAGCTCTTCGCCTTGCATCCCCTTGCTATGCATTCTTGCCACAGCTTGCGACAGGGATTCATAATAAGTATTAATGTTGCGCTGTAGCGCATCAAAGACTACATTCACCGTCCCATCTAGTGATAAGAGGCGTTGATCCAACTCCCTGGCTAGCTGGGTTAACCGCTCCCCACCGTCTGGTGGTTCTAAAAAATTTTGAGTTGCAGAGGTTGCGTGATTAGTTACTCCTGAGGAACTGGCGGAATTTTCCCCCGTCTGTGCTACCAGTGGCGTTAAAGTTGGCAGAAGACGATTCATGAGTACCTGTAAAAACTCGGTAATCATCTGATCCTGGTTTGTCAACTGCTGCGCTAAGGAGTAGTTTTGCAATCGCCTTTGCTCTAACTGCCGAATTTCTTGTATGAGAGTGGCTCTTTCTTGCAATAGCCCTTCTAATTCCGATCGCAATGGCTCGATCAATCTCGAAAATTCACTTTTTAATTGTCCTGCTCCAACAGCACTCTGTTCCTGCCTGGGTTCAAGCGGCGGTAGGGGATACTGGTTATTACCATGATCAATAAGTTTTGTTAAGGAAGGGGAACGCAATTCTTCAGAAGACTGATTTGGGATGCCGCTCTCTAATGCTTCTTTTTCTTGTAACCTTACCAAGAAGTTGCGAATTCGTTCTAAAACTTCTTTAGGCTCTTGCGCCTGACCAGACAGAAATCTAGACAGGCGCTTGCCACCGTTGGCAAGTAAGTTGTCAATGTCTGCGATCAGCTTTTGAATTTCATCTGCACTGAAAGTCACTTTTATTACCTTATCTAGAAAATTATGTCAACTAATGTGACAATTACTTTACAATCACGTTCGCGCAGCCTCGACCATCGGAGAAGTTTTGAGTGGCAAAAGCCACTGCTAGAACTTGTAACTGTCATTATGTTATGGATTACTGGGAGTCATGGCAATCTTCAGTCAGCGTTTGTTTAAAAAGCTTAGTTTTGCAGCTCATTGGTTGCCTATTTTGGAAAATTGCTAAAATACCTGAGCAATAATTTACTCACTTTAGTATCATTGATGTTGTTTGCCTATATTCTTAACTAACCCCTAAGCAATACAACCGCCGGCTATAAATTACTTTTTGCAAAACTTTACCCCATTTAAACTTATACGTAAAGATGGTTTAGAAAAACGTTCTTGTCGTTTTCTTATGTAGCATAGTTTAGTTTTATCTTTGAAAGGGAGCTATGCAATGATAGCTTAGGCTAAAAATGGCGCTCTTGTTTGTTGTGTGTATATAGCAGCTTGAATAAAAATGTCGTAATGGAAGACCGATATAGCTTGCAAGCACAGGCTAATCCCTGGATGCTCAAATCGGCTCCCTTTTTTCAAGGGTTGCCAGAAGCTGCTGTGGAATCAGCCCTGATCCATCTTGTCACCCGCACTCACCCAGCCAATCAGGTGATTTTGCTGGAAAATGACTGGGGCGGTTCTGTGTATTTTATTCTGGACGGATGGGTAAAAATCCGCACCTACAATCTGGAAGGAAAAGAGGTAACGCTGAATATTCTTGGCAAAGGGGAATTGTTTGGTGAAATGGCGGCGCTAGATGAAGTACCTCGATCTACAGATGTGATTACCTTAGCCGCAACAGTAATTGGGAGTATGCCTGCTCAGGATTTTGTCAAGTTGCTTCAGATAGAAGCCTTGGCGGGAGTTCGATTAGCGCAACTAATGGCGCGACGTTTGCGGCAAGTAAATCGGCGATTGCGCTTGCGGGAATCTGATAGCCAGTCACGGGTAGCAGATACGTTGCTATTTTTAGCAGAAGGACAGGGAAAAAAAGGGCAAACAGGAACCGAAATCCCCAATTTACCTCATCGGGAATTGAGTAGTTTGAGCGGACTGGCGCGGGAAACCGTGACCCGAGTGTTGACAAGGCTTGAAAAAAAAGGCTTGATTAAACGGGATCAAGATACTGTTTGTATTCCCGATTTGTCAGCCTTGGAAAAAATGATCGTGTGAACTACTTAGACTTGCCTACGGCTTAAGTCTCAGCTTCCCAATTCATCAGGAATAGCCATCAATTACTCCATAGTTTTTTTGGTCTGACATTCCTTGCTCTTGTCAGGAGTCCTGGTTCCCAAGACCCAAATCTTTCTCTTGCGACATATACCTATAAGAAAAGGTTTTCGCTTATGGCATTGATGGTGAAAAACGCGGTCTTCTCCCCTTGGGAGACGCCAAGGGCGATGAGGGTTTCCCTCTCCTAAGGGAGACGCTACACGAACAAAGAGCGATTTTGAACCCGGAGGGTCAAGACATTAACCATAATACCCGAAAAAATTGGGGATTCGTCATCCATCCAGAATTTGTTTTTACTTATGTTTTAAATTAATTCTGGATGTAATCATCATCCCCCGTGGTCACTGAGCTTGTCGAAGTGCTCACAATTCCCATCTTAGGAGTACCTTGAAGATGGGGACTTCCGCGAAGCGTTAAGAACTTGTCAGATATGAGTATTTTAGATTCTCTGCCAGATGAGCCGGAGAAAGATCCATCCCCTAAATCTTTAACTCCCCACAATCATTGGTTAGACAAAGAACAGCAGTTAATGCCTCCTCAAGTCAAGGCAGATGCACCTTTGAGGATGGTAGAAACGGCATTTTTAGCGAGTACCGCTAGCTTGATTTGGTTTATTAATTTCTACTTTCCCTTGGGGCCAGTTTTGCGGATATTTTTTCCCGTACCGATCGCTCTAGTTTATTTGCGTTGGGGCAAACGTGCGGCATGGATGGCGGCACTCACCTGCGGGTTACTGCTGACGGTATTGATGGGACCGTCTCGCAGTTTGCTGTTTGTCATGCCCTACGGGTTTATGGGCGTGCTTTTGGGGGCGACGTGGTATCGTCGTGTTCCCTGGATTGTTTCTATCACCTTGGGTACGCTGTTGGGTACTTTGGGAGTCTTTTTTCAGCTGTGGTTGCTGTCTGTTTTGTCCGGTCAAGACCTGTGGATTTATGTGATTACCCAGGTAACTGAGTTCATCGAGTGGGTATTTTTTAGCTTGAGTTTGTTAGCGAGTCCCAGTGTGTTTTTGATTCAAGTGGGAGCGATCGCTCTAATTCTACTCAACAACTTTATCTACCTTTTTGTAGTACACCTGGCAGCATGGTTCCTTTTCGACCGCCTGGGCAATCCCATTCCCCGTCCCCCACGCTGGGTACAAGTCCTTATGGATTATGAAGGTTAGTCATTTTTAAATGATGAGTCCTAACTAATCACCCATGCCCAATACTTCTCTACGAGAGGCTGCGCCAACGGCAACGCTACTTCTCTACGAGAGGCTGCGCCAACGACTTCTCTACGAGACGCTACGCGAACGCTCAGTACAAGTCAGTACAAGTCAGTACAAGTGCCCAATTCCCAATGCCCAATGCCCAAATTCGGATTTATACCCAAAAAGAACAGGGTGAAGAATGGCTACGACGGTATCGTGGTTGTCTACCCATATTTGCTTGTGTTTTAGGATTTACTGAAACTGGTTTAATTCCAGGAATTTCAGCCGCTGGCCGCACTCCAGAGGATCGGAAATATACCGCTTGTGCCGATGCCGAGTTTTTGTATTACGGGGCAGAACATAAAGCCCAATATCCCTTACCACCATTAGCGGCTGGGGCTTCGCCTGTGCTGATTTCTCGCGCTGTTTTTGAGTCGCTAAAAATACCAGTTCATTTGTTTAATGCTGGTTTACCCCAGCCTCCTGCCGTGCCAGTAATTGATTTGGGTGGCGCTCCTGCTAAGTGTTTAAGTGGAGGTGCTGCTATGGAAATCACAACGGTACACCACTTGTTTAAACAAGGGCTACTTTGGGGAGAACGCCTTGCTGCCAATATCCAACAGGGGTATCTGATTCTGGGTGAGTGCGTCGTTGGAGGTACCACAACTGCCCTGGCAATC
This sequence comes from Nostoc sp., assembly GCF_054880495.1. Lineage (NCBI taxonomy): Bacteria > Bacillati > Cyanobacteriota > Cyanophyceae > Nostocales > Nostocaceae > Nostoc > Nostoc sp. The sequence goes on along the minus strand of NZ_JBTYKD010000040.1, from coordinate 12,148 downwards.
TTAACTGGTTTAGGCATAGATGCTGCCGGAAAAGTTAACAGTAGCCACCCTGTTTGTAACCACGCGCAAAAGTCGGACTTAGTGCAAGCTGGACTGGAGAAGATGATGGGGAGTAGGGAGCCGGGGGAGATAAACTTCCAATATCAAAGCCAAAATTCCGTTGATCCTTTACAACTCGTTGCCGGCGTGGGTGATCCGATGCAAGTCGTGGTAGCTGGAATGGCGATCGCAGCTAGTCGTAGTTGTGGTGTAATGCTGGCTGGTGGGACGCAAATGTTGGCGGTTTATGCGCTAGTGAGTGCGATCGCTCAAGCTTACACTTTATCATGGCGACCAGAAGCAGTAGTTGTCGGTACAACTCGCTGGGTAGCAGAAGACCCTACTGGCGCTACAGTTGACTTAGCCCTCAGCTTAGGAAAAGGCAGCTTAACTCAGAGTGGAGGAACCCCTCCCCTATTAGCAACTCATCTGAGCTTTGCTGATTCTCGTTATCCCCAACTGAGAGCCTATGAACAGGGCTTTGTGAAAGAAGGCATGGGTGCTGGAGCCGCTTGCATAGCCGCCCATCTTAGCCAAGATTGGCAGCAACACCAACTTTTGGCAGCCATTGAAGCCCAACTTGAAAGGCTAAGTAGAGCATCTCATTAATTTGTAGCGAACTCTCTGCATAACTCTGCGCTCCTACCCTGCGGGAAGGCCCGTAAAGTTATGCGTTTAAATTTTAACCCTCAATTGGGTACAATTTTACCAAAGCCGTACTTAGGCAAATCAACAGTTAATAAGCTAATCGTCATTCAAATTGCATCTGCGTGTCTGTATTTAACTCCCGAACTTTTGCTCTCAGGAAGCCAGAAGCTCCTAACTTAGGAACGTGAATTAAATAAAATGCAAAAGTTCATCCTGTATCTAGCTTCCCTCTCCAATATATCGGAGAGGGATTGAGGGTGAGGTAAGCCAGGGGCATTAATTGTATGTTATTTAATTCTTATTCCTTATCTGTATATCTGTGCATCAGAGCTTCTTTCTAGCAATTTGAATTATGCAACTTTGTTTACCTTCTTGTTTTTCAGGAGAATTATCTGATGAAAATAGTCAAAAAGCTTGGTATTGCTACGGCTAGTGCTGTTATAGGTATCACTGGTGTTAGTGCATCTTCTGCGGCACAAGCTGTACAGTTATTTGATTTTCAGTACTCTTTTCCCAGTTACGAAGCAAATGGTACACCGATTTCCGCTAGCGGCATCCTTACCACCACCGATTTAGATCCCATAAAAAACAATTACACAATCACAGGGTTAGGTGAAAAACCAAATCTTTCGTAGGGGTAAAGCATGCTTTACCCCTACAGCATCGTCTATTTACGATCAAAGGATAATTAATCAAAGCCTGAAACAACCTATTTTTGTTGAGGCACATCACGATGGATTTGTACAGTGCGTAAGTCCTATTAAAGTAATACCAAGTCGCCTTCATGATATATCATTAGACGACTTGGTATTAACATAAAATATCAGCAGTAGCTAAAATTAAAAACTTCCAGGATTGTCATCAAGTGCCAGCAAGAAATTAATTAGGTCTGTTTGCTGGTTGGAATTAAACCCAGCCTGTCTATCTACGTAGAAGTCATGACCCGTGCCATCAAGGTTACTACGCACTAAACTAGGGTTAGCTTTGTTCGCTTTCACAACTAAGGCACGAAGATCACGATCAACCAAAGAACGCAAGCTGCTAGCTGCATCGGCAGGTATACTTTGGCTGAGAGTGCCAGAAAGTCCTAAGCCACTCTTGTCAAGAACCGTGAAACTACCATTTGAGTCAACTTTCAGGCTTCCTGCCCGTACTGCTGCACCACCATCATGCAAATATGGTGCGCTTAGATAAAGACCACGCAAAGAAGTAGTTTTGTAACCACCTTTTGGCAATATACCTTTGGGTAGAGTTGTGGGAGTATCGGAGATACCCTGCGTTGGTAAATCCAGCACTTCAGCATTAGCAGGTATGGGAACGGGAGTGTTAAAAGTGTATAGCTTGGGTGGTACTAACAATTTATTCAGCGCCAAGCGAGACTGGGCACGAGCTGGGTTAGTATGAATTTCATCAATTGGATGAATTTTGTTGTCAGTAAAGAAGGGTGGAATATGGCAAGTTGCACAATTGGCTTTCTCAAAAACTTTTGCGCCACGTTTAACAGAATTACTGGTCAAGGCTTGCCAGTTTTCTGGAGTCTGGTTAGCAGGTGGTACTAAGCTATTTTGAAAAGCAGACATAGCATTGTCAGCAAATAAGAAAGTGCCGCTAGCAATATCACTGGGGTTTCCAGTATTTGGGCTGAAAACCAAACCGTTGTAAGTAAACAAACTAGGTCGTAGGTTTGGATAAGTTCCTGTGCCAGGAGCAGAAATTTGGTTTTCTAATTCTGCTTGTGTCGGATTCGGTACGATCTTCCGCAGCCATTCAGAGGGTTTTACTATCACTCCTTCTGGTAAACGTAGGCTCTTAACGGCAGCGTTTTGCAGTAATGTACCAATATAAACTTCTGGATCAATACCAAGAGTTTCTGAACTTAATTGAGCGGCTGCAAACAGATTAATTTCTGAAGAGTGAACAGCGTTAGTGATAGCACTCAATCCCGCAAATGGACCGACAGCAAATTGTCCATCAGCTAAATAAGGATGATCCTTAAAGGTAAAGATGCTAGGAATTTGAGTAGTGTTTCTAATACCATCTGGAGAACTCTCAAAATTACCGAAAGGTACATCTAACACTGCATCATCAAAAGCTTTTTCAAACTTTTCAGGATCGGGTAATTCTACTTTATTACCTTTACTGTCAATAATCGTCTTGCCATTACCTTTGTATTGTGGGTCTAGAGGGTTAAAGTTTAGCCGTGCAAACCCTGCGGCTGTATTGGGTGATAAAGCAATCAGCAGTGGTGTGGCAATTTCGCTATTAGGTACTCCTAAAAGACGTTCACCCTTATTTGAAAGAGATATATGGCACACAGCACAGCTAATATCAATCTTAGGTGTGATTCCTAGTCCAATAGGAAAAGTCCCTCCCTTTTCTATTTTTAAGCCTGTATTGAGAACAGTTCCTTTGGGAAAAGTTCGACTACCTAATGCTATATCCTTCTCAAGAATAATTTGTAAGTTCGTTGTCGGCTGACCTTGCAATTTAACTATTGCTGTCTGGAATTCTGGTAAAATCGTAGCAATGCCAAGTCCAAAACCCAATACTCCTTGCAAACCAAATGTGTCGCCAATCTTGTGGTTGAAGAATATATCTTCACCTTGCGCTATTAATTCCTGAGTAATTTTAACTGCCCCTACACGCTGATAAGAAATGGGATTATTAGGATCGAGTCCCTTATTTACAACTAATTGTGATGCTTCTTGAGGACTCAGCAGTTTGCCGAAATAGTCGTAATAGCCTAGCGGTTGAGTCGGAGCAGGTTGCAAAAAGTCAATTTTTGCGAAAGCTGTTTGACTTGTCATCAACCAATTTGATAACAAGATGCCAAAAACACTAATGATAAAAACGCAGATTAATAAGAAAATCTTGGTTTTTGAACGATACAATACCCTAAAGACATCAGTCTTAGGGTTGTTGTTTTTTTGTTTCATAGTGAGGTAGTGACTAAAAGCCTATAGGTAGATATATCACACTCTTACGTAAATATATGTAATAGCGTGTTTAAGTTTTTTATCAATTTGATGGCTGGATTAGCGCTCTTTTATATCTCTGAAGAGAGAAAAATAAGATAAGATGCTGACCTGGAATTTTTTTCAAAGCCTTGCTTGATCAGCAAAGCTAAAAAAACCTTGTTTGGAACCAAGCACGAATAAACAAGGTTTTAAATATTCCCTAATGAAAGTAATAAAAGAATGTTAGTTGCTTATATTTATCTTATATATACAGCACTTTGCAGGTAAATTAAGTACACATCTTAATATGATAAATCTTGTGGGGTGGGCATCCTGCCCGCCCTTGTGTACCTCATTCAGATGAAATGTGCTGTATGTCCATAAAGTCATCACTCGACATTGAACCTAAAGGCTTGCCTTCCCTATCTCCAGCTATTTTTTAATTCGTTAAACTCAGGTTAAATTTAATGAATTCTCTCTCTGAGTAATTGTTCTTCTAACGCAGAAATGCGATTGTATGCTGCTGTTAATTGCGCTGTCAGTCGTTGTATTTAAATTTCTGGTGTTATGTTATCTCCACCTTGAAATTCATGTCTAGATAAATGCGATCTGTCAATACATCCTTGTGTTTCATCCTTTGAACTGGTAGCCCCCAGCCGCGCAATTCTCCTGATAATTATCCTTTGCTTGGATATTTTTTTGAAATAGTCAGCTTCTGGTGAATCTCTGCTTAATATTAGGTATAATCAAAAATCTCAAATTTAAAATCAATGGATCGACGGTCTTTTTTGCTAGGCACAAGCACACTGGCACTTTCACAACTGCTTTTTGGCTGTGGTGGAAAGAACCAGAGGCAACTAAAAGTACAGTTATTAAAAGGTTCTATACCTGGTCAGGTGGTGAATCAGTTCCACAAAGGTTTGCAGCAACAGGTGCAGTTAAAGTTTACTCCAGTTGGGCATATACAGGATTTATATCAGCAATTACAAAATTGGCAGCAGAAACCAAAAGTCACCGATGAGCAGGGATGGAGGCACTTTATACCCTTTATACGTCGCTTTATACCCTTTATACAAGATCAAAAAACAGCTGAGGCAGACCTAGTGACATTGGGCGATTACTGGCTAAAAGCAGCTATTGAGCAGAAATTGATTCAACCACTCCAAGAGGTAGAGGGAAACCAATTAAAGCAGTGGTCTGTTTTAGATGAAAGCTGGAAGAAATTAGTAACGCGGAACGACCAAGGTAACTTGGACACTCAAGGGAAGGTGTGGGGTGCGCCTTACCGTTGGGGTAGCACGGTGATTGTTTATAACCGTGATAAGTTGCGAAAATTGGGATGGACGCCCAAAGATTGGAGTGATTTATGGCGAGATGAAATGCAGCAGCACATTTCCCTACTTAATCAACCACGAGAAGTTATTGGTCTGGTCTTAAAGAAGCTAGGAAAATCTTACAATACAGAGAATCTTGACCAAGTACCAGACTTGGAAAAGGAATTACAGACATTAAATCAACAGGTGAAGTTCTACAGTTCCAATAACTACTTGGAACCTCTAATTATGGGAGACACTTGGCTAGCCGTTGGTTGGTCAAGTGATGTGCTGCCAGTTCTGGGACGTTATCCGCAACTTGCAGCAGTTATCCCCCAGTCAGGAACAGCAATCTGGGCAGACTTGTGGGTACGTCCGGCAGGTATTACTACGAATACTTTATCAGCTCAATGGATTGATTTTTGTTGGCAACCAAGCACAGCTAAACAAATTTCGCTGCTGACCAAAAGTAATTCGCCAATTTCTACAAATCTTGTCGCTTCCGATATCCAAGAACCATTATGGAGCCTGTTGGAGAGCGATGTCTACGACGGGCTACGCCTACGCAAAATTTTCAATAAAAGTGAATTTTTGCTTCCCTTACCCCCATCAGTAATAAAACAATACGAGTCTTTATTCGCCAAAATTAAGGTTTAATTGGGTATTTAGCAAAACAGTTCCGAGTTTGCAGTCCTCGAGTAAAGAAGTGAGACTCCCCACTCCCAAATCAACTGGGTGAAATTTCCAGAGGTAGTTTTAATACATTGGCAACCATAGAAATCAATTTAGTGGGGTCAATTGGCTTAGATAAATGCTGCTGAAACCCTGCTCTTAGCGCTTCTAGGCGGTCTTCCTCTCGCGTGTATGCTGTTAAAGCGATCGCTGGGATACGTCCGCCTTTTTCTGGTTCCAAAGAGCGCAGTTTCCGAATCAGCGTATAACCATCTTGCTCTGACATACCGATGTCGCTAATTAGGATATCTAGTTTTGCTTGTTCAACTACTGCTAGCGCTTCATCAACTGATGCTACCGTAGTGGCGATCGCTCCATACTCCTCAAGCATAAAACTGAGAAAGTTACGGGTATCTGTTTCATTATCTACAACTAAAACTCTTAATCCAGCAAGGGGCGTCGATGGCACGGGGGAAGAAATTTCTCCTGTTTCTCCATTCCACCTGCTACCCCGATTGTCTTGTAGCAGTGGCAGTCTGACAGTAAAGGTTGATCCTTGTCCAGTGCCTAAACTTTGGGCAAAAATTGTACCTTTGTGTAGTTCCACTAGATGGCGAACGATCGCTAACCCTAGTCCTAATCCATTGTGCGATCGCGTTGTGGTGCTGTCTGCTTGCCGGAAACGCTCAAATACTTTAGGTAAAAACTCGGAACTGATGCCAATGCCCGTATCAATAACTTGAATTTGGGCGTATCTGTGAGTTGTTTGTTGTCCTTCACCACAGACTACTGACAGATTCACTTCTACCTTGCCACCCTTGGGGGTAAACTTAATCGCATTAGTCAGTAGGTTCCAGACAACTTGCTGTAAACGGGCTGGATCGCCATAAACTGACCCTACCGAAGTATCCAGGACAGTATTTAACTTAATATCTTTTACTTCTGCTAGGGGACGCACTGCTTCTAAGGCTGCCTCCATCACCAAGATCAGATTCACAGCAGCTACATTTAACCGCAGCTGACCCCGGATAATCCGGGATACATCTAAGATATCCTCAATTAGTTGCATCTGAGATATAGCATTGCGTTCGATCGCTTCCAAGGCGCGGGAAGTGGCTTTATCATCAAGTTTCTTAGAGCGGAGAATTTTTGACCAGCCCAGCATTGAGGTTAGGGGTGTGCGCAGTTCGTGGGAGAGAACGGCGAGAAACTCATCTTTCATCCGATTTGCTGCTTCTGCTTCGGCCCTTGCCGTCTGTTCTCGAATGACTTGAGCGCGGACTTCTTCTGCTTGTTTGCGTTCAGTAATATCTTCGAGGGTGCCGACATATCCCAGCAATTCTCCTTGACCGGAAAGCATTGGTGATGAGCGAACCTGAACCCAACGGATGCTACCGTAAGCAGTTTGAAAGCGAAACTCTTCAGAGTAGTCACGACTTTGACGAATGTAGTTAGACCAACTGCTAACTGCTCGTTCTCGATCTTCTGGATGAACAGATTCTAGCCATCTTTTTTCTAAACTCTCTGCCGCTTGCAAGCCACAAATTGCCTGATAGCGGGGATTAGTATATCTAGATCTTCCTTCAGTATCAATTTCAAAAATGCCAACGGGTGAACAAGTACTCAGCGATCGCAATCGTTCTTCACTTTGCCTGAGTGACCCATTCACAGCTACCAGTTGCGCGGCTTGTTGCTTGACGGCTTCTGTTTTCTTAAATAGTTCTACGAATACTATGACTTTAGAAGTCAAAATATTCGGGTCTAATGGTTTGAGCAAATAATCAACTGCACCCAAGGCATAGCCTTTAAACAGCATTTGGTCGCTGGTGCTAAAGGCGGTAAGAAAGATAATTGGAGTGTGACGCGATCGCCCCCGATTGCGAATCAACGTAGCAGTTTCAAAGCCATCCATCCCTGGCATTTGCACATCCAGCAAAATCACTGCAAAGTCTTGATTTAGCAGACACCTCAAAGCCTCTTCCCCAGAAGTAGCTCTCACCAGATTCTCCCCTAGTTTTTCTAGGATTGCTTCTAGTGCCAGTAAATTTTCTACTTTATCATCTACTAAGAGGATGTTTACTTTCGGTTCCATCTGCATGGGTTTATTTCCGTGATGAGTGACAAAGCTTGACCATCTGAGAAGCAATGTTTGAGAGTGTCAAAATCCAGTCTACTGCAACAGCAGAAATTGCTGCCTGTGGCATAACATCGCACTCAGATGTTGCAGGTTCTTGGACAATAGTCAATCCTCCCCGTGCTTTTATTTTCTTCAGACCTTGCATACCATCTTGATTTGCCCCTGTCAATATTACACCAATAACTTGCTCAGTGTAGACATCGGCTGCTGACTCAAACAGCACATCGATAGATGGTCTGGCATAGGAAACAGGCTGATCAGTCGAAAGAGCAAAGTGATCTAGTTCAACCAGCAAGTGATAATCTGCTGGAGCTAGGTAGATATGTCCTGATAGTATTTCGTCTTTGTCTTCCACTTCTCGAATCGGCAACAAACTGGATTCTTGTAATAACTCCTGGAGTATGTTATCAGAATCCTTGTGACGGTGTTGTACGATTGCGATCGGCACTAGGAAATCTGCTGGTAAGTTCCCCAGGATAATTTTTAATGCTGATAATCCGCCCAAAGAAGTACCAATCACCACAATTTTAAACGACACTTCTTTAGTCCTCCCACCTGTAGAATGTGGGTTTCAATCTTAGAGGGTATTTTAAAAGTATTGGGTGAATATAATTTGCTACTACACAAAACTTAGTTAACCTCCGTGGACTAAGAGAAAATCAAGAGTTTTTAACCAATGCAGGCGGTCACTGAGCTTGCGTTGCCCTGAGCTTGCCGTACTCCGCAGGAGTTGCAAGCTACGCGCAGCGCAATGCCCTGAGCTTGCCGTACCACTTCGTGGAAGCAAGCTACGCGCAGCGTCTCGTAGAGAAGGGTCTCGTAGAGAAGGGTCGAAGGGTCGAAGTGTGGGTTTTGTATTTCGACTGCGCTCAACACAAGTCTGTATAGCCGCGATTTCTAATCGCCCAATCTGGAGACTTTTCAAACATCCTTTTTGTGTGACTTAATGGCTGATAAAATCCTTTCAGCATTCTCCAGTTTCACCACAACTACTAACTTACCTTGATTCGCTTTTATACCAAATACTCAAAATTATATATTTTTGTCATTTAGCTCACAATTCAATATTTTATCATTGTAACGTACTTGGCATTAAAATATTATATTTAGGATTTTTAAAATATTCATTAATGCCAGAATGGATACATTGTAGAAATAGTTTTTTGTTAGATAACTAACCTTTAAAAATTTAACTTTTATTTTTTTGACAATTCATAAAAATTTACTTAAGCTAAAAGGTAGGTTAGGCAAATCAACCAACAACAGCGATTTGATTAGCTCCATCAAGAATTGCTGTTGCAGACTATTGAGATGAGAAAATTAATCGCAACCGAAGTTATTCCATCTAGGCAAGCTTACTATATTCGTCTACAAAAAGCTAAGACATAATTAAGCATATTGCACGGCGTAGATATTGAACAGATTCTGGTCAATTATGGATGGATACTTATGGTGAGGTTAATGAGTATCCATGAATCATTAAAGTTTCACTAGCGATTTTAGATTTGGGAATTTGAATTTTGGATTAGGGTCTTCTGGTTTATATCTCGTCATGGACGGAATAAATCTAAAATCCAAAATTGATTGACCAAAGTGCGGTAGATATGTCCAGGAGAATACAATGCTTGAGTATTTTACATCTTTGAACGACCACAATTTACCCTATCCAGATACGATTCATCCCATCCTTGTCCACTTCGTAATTGCAATGGTGTTGTTTGCCTTTGCCTGCGATGTAATTGGTTATTTTACTGGTAACACTCGTCTTTTTGAGGTGAGTTGGTGGAATATGTTAGTTGCCACGATCGCTATCTTCGTCGCAATCATTTTTGGTCAGTTTGAAGCGGGTTTAGCACAGCCTTACACCCTAGCTAAATCGGCGCTGAATTTACATACGCTGATTGGTTGGTCGCTTTCGGGAATTATCACCGCAATTACAGCTTGGCGTTATGTAATTCGTACCCGCAACCCGCAAAAATTACCAATTTATTATTTGGGAGCCGGACTAGTTTTAATCGTGATAGTTGGCTTGCAAGTATATCTCGGAGATCAACTTGTTTGGGTATATGGATTGCATACAGTGCCAGTTGTAGAAGCACTAAAGGATGGTGTGTTGCGATGAACTCAGAATTAATTGACCAATTGACCGGCTCTCTAGGCACAAACGGATTACCTTACACAATTCCCATTCATCCCAACTTAGTCCATTTGACACTAGGTTTATTCATCATTGGGATTACCTTCGATATCGTTGGTGTTCTGTTCCCCTTTGAAAAATGGGTCTTCAAATTTTTGGCAATTACTGTGGAACGTGACAAATTATTTGATGTTGGCTGGTACAACATGCTAGCTGCCAGCATCATTACATTTTTCACCGTGGCAGCAGGCTTTTATGAAATGCTGTTGGCAACACCACCAGCCGATATGAAGAGTGCCTGGGGATTACAGGCAATGCAAACCATGATTTGGCATGGTGTAGGTGGTGTGTTTTTATTAGCGCTGATTGTTGGCATGACCATCTGGAGAGGATGGCAGCGCTTCGTTTGGGGCAAACAAGAATATAAACAGTCAGATAGAGAAGTGCAGTGGATCTATCTGTTCGCAGGCATAGCAATCATGTTGATTATGTTCGTCCACGGCACACTAGGAGCGCAACTAGCCACCGAATTTGGCGTACACAATACAGCAGATAATTTGCTGCGATTAGGCCAAGACCTCAATTAGTCATTAGTCATTTGCCCCATGCCCAATGCCCCATACTTCTCTACGAGAGGCTGCGCCAACGACGTTGCTACTTCTCTACGAGAGGCTGCGCCAACGACTTCGCTCAGTACAAGTCAGTACAAGTCAGTACAAGTGCCCCATGCCCAATAACCAATGACCATGAAAATCCAGAAGATTTTAAATATTTTGACGCCGATTACAGGCGCGATCACAGTGACTATTACCAGTCTCTGGATCGGTAAACAGGTTTACTCCTGGCTTCCTCCTCAAGCAGCGGCCGAATCCCAACTAATTGATGATTTGATTAGCTTCTTAGTAACCCTCGGTGCCTTCATCTTTTTGGGAGTAACAAGTACTTTAATGTATTCTGTGATCTTCCATCGAGCAGTCAAAGATGACTTCACCGACGGCCCCCCAATTCATGGCAATGTCACCTTAGAAGTTGTCTGGACAGCAATCCCAATTCTTTTGGTGTTTTGGATTGCGGGCTACAGCTACCAAGTTTACGAACAAATGGGGATTCAAGGCCCAGCCGAATTAGTTCACCTGCATAATCCGCTAGCAATGGAATCAGTACCAGCTAACGCTTTAGCAGAACCCGTTGAGAAAATCGACGTATTAGCTAAACAGTGGGCGTGGGTTTTTCATTACCCAGAAAGAGATGTCACTAGTACCGAATTGCATTTACCGAGCGATCGCCGGATACGTTTAGCGCTGCGATCGCAAGACGTTCTCCACGGCTTCTATATACCTGCATTTCGCCTCAAGCAGGATATTATTCCCAACCAGAGCATCGACTTTGAATTTACTCCGATCCGCCTTGGACAATACCGATTGACCGATTCCCAATATAGCGGCACATACTTTGCGACGATGCAAGCGAATGTAGTCGTCGAATCTCCTAAAGATTATCAGCAGTGGCTAGCCCAAGCTGCAACTCAAAAGCCATCTCCAGCAAAGAATCAGGCAGCTTCTGAGTATGCCCAAACATCCAATCAATCAATCAAAACAGGTTGGGTTACAGTTCCACCTGCCGCACCTCCTCTAGTCAATTCTCCAGGGTGAACTACTCAGACCTGCCTACGGCTGAAGTCGTAGCTCTCCCAATTCATCGGGAACAGCCATCAATTACTCCGCAGTTTTGTTGGTCTTACATTCCCTCCAAGGGCAGGAGTCCTGGTTCCCAAGACCCAAATCTTTTACCCTGAGCGGAGCCGTTGGCCAAGCCTCTCGTTGGCGCAGCCTCTCGAAGAGAAGAGAAGGGTTTTCTTGCAACATGTACCTAATTAGCTTGGTTTTCGCTTATGGCATTGATGGTGAAAAACGCGGTCTTGAGGGTTTCCCTCAAAGAGCGATTTTGAACCCGGAGGGTCAAGACATTGAGTATCTTACCAGAAAAACAAGTAGGATTCGTCATCCATCCAGAATTTGTTTTTACCAAGTAAAAAATCAATTCCAGATGCAATCCTCAACCCCCGCTATTCATCCCCATCGTATAAGTACATTGAGGGTGGGGACTTCCGCGACACGTTAAAAGGAAAGTAACCGATGACTAATATTCCAATTGAAGGCATCATTCTCCCGAATCAGAAGCCTAACCACGAATCTCCAAGTAACTGGAAAGAATACTTTAGCTTTAGTACAGACCATAAAGTTAT